>NZ_CEXEES010000009.1:0-37013 GCF_982632705.1 Candidatus Izemoplasma sp.
TTAACTGCTTACAGTTCTTCTAAAGCAGCATTGGCAGTAATGATTAAAAATGTTAATAAAATAAAATCAACAATAAATGATTGTTCTAACTCGGTTGAAGTAGTATCGAAATATTTAAATATACAAAAAATATAACTTATTATAGGTGATATTATGACAAAACCAACACACACAAATAAAATCATCAAGACACTTGATGATTTTTATAACATAATTGATATTCATGAATTCAAGAATATCTCTTTTCACCACCATCTAAGAAATGGTGATTTTGTTTTGAATATGGTTTTAGATCATTATATAGAACACAAAGTTAAAAACTTAAACATATTCCCATCAGCGATATTTCCTAGTTACAGTTCAATCCTTCATTTACTTGAAAATGAGCAAATCAACAACATAACTACAAACTATTGCAATGGCCCAGTCGCAGAGTTTATTTCAGACAATGGAATACCAGGAAAACTAACAATGCAAACCCACGGGGGTAGAGCTAGAGCGATAATAGAGGGTAGAAGTATAATCGATATCGCATATATCGCAGTACCATATTGTGACAAGCAAGGTAATGCTGTTGGATATCTTGGAAATAATAGGTGTGGGGCGCTTGGATACCCTATCGCAGATAGTCTACACGCTTCAAAAGTTGTACTAATCACAGACAATATTGTAGATGAAGTCCAAAACCCAGAAATCAAAAGTGAAAATGTAAATCATATAATCACAATAGATTCTATTGGTGATAAAAATGGTATCGTATCAGGAACTACAGAAGTAACTAAAAACCCTATCGGAGTTAAAATAGCTAAGAATACAGCTAAATTAATGACCGAGTTAGAACTAATTAAACAAGGCTTCAGTTTTCAAAGTGGAGCTGGAGGAATTAGTTTAAAGGTTACTGATTACGTTAAAGACACTATGAAAAAGAATAATATCAAAGCATCTTTCTTTAGTGGGGGGATTACTAAGTATCATGTAGATATGTTGGAAGAAGGTTTGGTTGACACATTATATGATGTGCAATGCTTCGACTTAGATGCAGTTGATAGTATAAATAGAAACAAGAAACACATACCAATTAGTGCATCACAGTACGCAAACCCATCTGATCCATCAATGGTCATTAAGGACTTGGATATCGTAATACTAGGTGCAACTGAAATTGATTACAATTTCAACGTTAACGTAACCACTGATTCACATGGTACAATAATTGGTGGTAGCGGTGGACATAGCGATACTGCATCAGAGGCAAAAGTAACGATTATTGTGTCACCACTTATAAAAGGACGAATTCCTATTATAAAAGAAAGAGTAACGACAATAACTACGCTAGGTAAGAATGTAGATTGCTTTGTAACTGAAAGAGGAATTGCCATCAACCCATTGAGAACTGATTTATTAGAAAAACTACAAAACACAAAACTAAAGATAATTCCGATCAAAGAATTATCACAAATCGCATATAATTATACAAATATTCCAAAAGAACCCAAAAAACGTGATAAAATAATAGGTGAAGTAGAAGATAGAACGTTCGAAGTTATCGATTATTTATATCAAAAGTAGGTGATTCTATGTATCAAATTAAAGAAGTTATTTTAGATTCTGAGACTACCGAACTGGTATCGTTTCTAAAACAAAACAATCTTGATTACGAAACAGACATTACATACAGCATTCTGGTTTATGATGGAACAAAAATTATCGCAACTGCATCATTAGCACATCGAATTATGAAGTGCTTCGCAGTAGATAATAAATATAGTGGTCAAAATATCACAGGCCTTATGTTTCATCATTTGATTGAAATGTTACAAGCTGATGGTATTAGCCACTATTTTGTTTTTACAACTCCTGAAAATGAATCCATTTTCAAATCTTTCAATATGAAAAAAATTGTAAGAACAATGAATACGGTATTACTTGAAGGCGGAGACGATATTACAAGTGTTCTATCAAGATTGAAAAAACAGAATAACATATCAAATAGCAAAAAGGGTTGTATTATTATGAATGCAAACCCAATGACAAACGGACATCTGTATCTAGTGGAAGAAGCACTAAAACAATATGAAGAAGTAATTATATTTGTTGTAAGTGAAGATGTATCATCATTCCCATATATAGATAGATTCGAGATAATTAAGGACGCTACTAAGCACTTAAAAGGTGTAGTTGTAGTTCCATCATTATCATATCTTGTTTCACGAATTACATTTCCAAAATACTTTTTAAAAGAAGATCAGTTAATCAAAGATGAACAAACTTTGATTGATGTTCTTATCTACAAAGAGTACTACCAAAAGACATTCAACATTGATAAACGATTTGTAGGTAGTGAACCATTTAGTGCCAATACAAATAAATATAATAAAGTACTAAAAGACTATCTTGGTATCAAGGTAGAAATTATAGAACGCAAAGAGTTAGATTCACAAGCTATATCCGCATCTCAAGTAAGAAGATTAATCAAAGGAAACCATGTTGATAAGATAAAAAACATAGTGCCAGAGGCAACATATGATTATTTGAAATCCGAAAGAGGTCAATACATAATTCGTATAATACAGAAGAAGAAACTGGGGAGACATTAATGAGTGACATACTAGTAGCCAGAGAAGCAAGAAGTACCCATATTCAATCCCTAATGGGTGAGTTTAAATTCAAAACAATCGCAGTTTTAAAACTAAACGTAGTTGGTAAGAATAAAAATCCTATCAACATGCGTTTTATTTGCTTGTTATTTGATAACGAAATTAGAAAAGAATTTGGAGATAAAATCATTCGTTCAGAAAAAGTAGAGTCTGAAGACGGAGATTATATCTACTACGTTATTAATGAAGAAGGAAACATCGTTAAACAAAAAACAATATATATTGAGGACAATACATACCTAGGTAGATTAGTTGATGTTGATGTGTATAACGAAACATCTATATCACGTGAAGACATGTCATGCGAAATGAGAACCTGTTTAATCTGTGATAACTACGCGCATATATGTTCAAGAAACCAAACACATTCACAAAAGGAAGTACTCCAGGCAGTGAATCTTTTGATTGAAGAGTACCTAACAGATATACTTCTAAACAGTGTAATGCACTCAATTCATGATGAACTAGAGATGTTTCCAAAATTTGGATTGGTTTCTAAAAGAGATTCAGGGTCACATAGTGACATGGATTATGAAACATTCATCCAATCAATCTTTTCAATCAAACCTTATATAAAAGAATACATATTATACGGAATCAGAGGACATGATAATCCTAAAGAACTACAAAAAATAGGATTAGAAGCTGAAGAAGCAATGTTCAAAGCAACAAATAACATCAATACACAAAAAGGATTGATATTTGCATTGGGGCTTTTCTTACCTGCGTTATCAAAATCAATTGTTAATAATAGAAACGAAGCATACATCATTTCTGAAATTCAAAGAACCTCAATTGAGATCATTGGGGATTACTACAGCAAAGTAGAAGACAAAACACTAAAAACACATGGTGACCAAGTGTATTTAGACTACGGTGTAAAAGGTATAAGAGGTGAAGCTCTGAAAGGATTTAGAATGTTATTTGAAAATGAATCTCATTCTGATCAAGAATATGACGATAAAAACCATCAATACATGATTGATATCTTAACTACTCTATGTGATACAACAGTCATTCATAAAAAAGGATTTAAAACAATGAAACAAATCCAAACAGATATGGATGAGATAAATAAGAACGGTGGATACATAAGCAATAAAGAACTATTCACAATCATAAGTGAAACATATAAGAAACAAGGGATAAGCCCAGGTGGCGCTAGTGATTTACTTGTTCTTAAAATGATTTATGAGAATGTTAAATACTTGATTTGTCATTCAGAATACTGTGGAATATAAAAAAGGACATTTTGTCCTTTTTATTTGATATAATGTATATAAAGGGGTTGGGATAATATGAACCGATTACTCATTTTTTTACTTCTAATTTCAAGTTTGTTTTTAACAGGATGTGAACCATCTATCGATGAAAAGAAAAAAGAGATTAATCCATATGAAGGTGAACTTCACTACTTTGATGTAGAAGATGTAACATCAATGTCAGTCCAAATGGCATATTTTAACAATGCATTTATATCAATGAATAATGATGGTGTTAATTACCATATATTCGAGGGTAGTAGTAGATATTACTATGTTCATAATGATGAAGTAGTGGTTGTTAGAGAACTTGAAGACAATTCATATGTTGGGATAATATCTTATAATACAATTACCTTTGAACTTGAAGCTTTTTATTCAGAGATAGATGAAATTTTTGATATATCTTTAATGGTTCAAGTTGATTATACAAACACATTTTCTTATCAAGATGAAAATATGGTTTATGTTATCGAAGTAAATGAAGATAACTATATAACATATATAGAATGTACGGATTTATCAGATGGTTCAAGAGTACTTACTGTTTCTGATATAAATCTAGTTGAGATTGAAGTACCAGAACATGATATATATACACCTGCTGAGTATGCGATGGAGACCAATTATTCTACTATGGAATATACATATCAAAATGAGCTCTTAACAATAACAAATGATGAATGGACTGTTACAATCAATAATAGTGGTAGATATGTACATTTTATTCATGATGGTATTACCTGGAGATATTTAGATTTTGTATATGAAGTTATGAGAGATGAAAGTAACACAGAAATACCGATAGATGAATTTTTAGTAGAACACGATACATTAGGTGAGGATTTCCTAAGTGATATTATGGATATTGTGATGTACATTGAAGATATTGATACTTTGTTTATTGAAAGTGAAGAGACAGAATAATGAAGAAAATTATATTGATACTCATTGTGACAATGGTTTTAACTGGCTGTCAAAAAGAAGAGGTAATATTTTCAGCATATGATGGTAATATCAATGTCTTACAAAGAGAAGACGTCGAGTCATATAAGTTACTCAATTTTTCACAGTTTAATACAATACATGTAAATCAAAATGATGATTATATGTATGATTACGGAGAATACCAGAAGTATATGTATTTAGATGAATCTGAAGTAAGAGTATCTGTATATGAAACAGAAGATAATGATTTTTATGCTCTTACTAGAGAATTTGGGGACGTTTATTTCTATGACTTATATGAGTATGTGTACCAGAAAATTTAGATGATTTTTCAGTCGAGTTTGGTACAAATCATTTGATTAAAGAAGCCGGACCTTTGACCTACGAACTTTGGTTAGATGAAACTGATACCGTTATCGAGGTAAAAGTTACAATTACAGACGATTCGTCTCTCTTGTGGCATTTATATGATATAAACAACACGGATTTTGAAGTTCCACAGCACGAGATTACAGGGTTATACGAGTATATACTGAGTGACATGGAACTTGATTTTATATTAACTGAAACAACCTATGCGTTCTCTGAAAATAATTGGACTTTTACATATAACTCAGAAGACTTCTTTACCCAAGAAATAACTTACTTCGGTGAAGAATTTGAGTATAATCGATTGTATGGTTTGATCTCCTACGAGAATGTAGATTATACATTTGAGGAGTTTAAAACTCTTTTTCCAACATTTGAAGATTCTCTAATTGATATCTTTCTAGAAATTGAGAACAGTGTTGTAACGATTGAATTTGAGTTATTAAGTTATTATTACGAATAAAAAAAGGACAAATTATTTGTCCTTTTTAATATACTTGATTCCTTGATAACTATTTTTACTTCTAAGTTCTTTATCAATTTCATTCATAATAATAAATTTCTTTAAACTCCACTGAGGTTCAATTAATAAATCCCTAGGAGCATCCCCTGTTAATCTATGGATAATGATATTAGGGTTTAAATGTTCTATTTGCTCAACTACAATATCTTTATACTCATCTAAAGTTAGTATCTTAAATGGTTTTCTTTGATACATTACGCCTAACGCTGTTTTCTTCATAATATGGAGTAAGTGTATCTTTATCCCTTGAATGTCCAAATCGTTTAGAAATAGAACTGTTTGAAGCATATCAACTTGTGTCTCGTTATAGAACCCATTGATAATATGAACTACTACGTCAATATTACGTTTTCTAAGCTCAGATACACAACTCGTAAAACACTCCAAACTATGTGCTCTGTTCATAAACTGTGCAGTATCTTCATGAATTGATTGAAGACCAAGTTCGACTGTTAAATACGTTTTTGTGTTTAACTCTTCTAATAAATCATATATTTCGGGATTAAAGGCATCACATCTAGTTCCTATGTTTAATCCAACAATGTTTTCATCTAATGATAATGCTTCTTCATATAGTACTCTTAAGTTAGACGCAGAATCATATGTATTTGTATTGGCTTGGAAATATGCGATGTAGTAAGCATCATCCCATTTTTTATGCATCATATTTTTAATTTTATCAAATTGAATACGTAATGAATCTGTTTTCTTACCAGCGTAATCTCCAGAACCACTCTCTGTGCAAAATGTACAACCACCAACACCACTATAGCCATCTTTGTTTGGACATGTAAACCCGCCATTTAAAGACACTTTAAAAACCTTCTTACCAAATCGATCTCGGTAATAAGCATTTAAAGTATTATATGGTTTTTCTTTTGTCATTAATTTCATAGTATCACCACACACATTTTATCACACATTTCACCTAAAAATAAAAGATATGTGTTATAATATCAAAAGGTGATAACTATGTTTGAACGATTTAGAGACAGTTTGGTAAATCCAGAGAAAATTTTATATTATAGAAAAGATTCTATCTTTAGAGTTCTTTTTGTAATGTTGTTTTATGCGACGTTAATGAGTTTGTTTATGATTGTAGATACAACAACATTTGATGGGTTAAACATACCAACTAAATCAGAGATACAAGATACCTTATATGAAGAGAACATTGATTGTCAGATTACGAGTTATAATTTGGTTTGTACTGAAGAGCAATCAGAGATGTTGTTTACATATTTTGGTTTGATAGATTTCTATATCGTTTCAGATGAAACATTAAACATATCAGAAGTATCTAAGGAAGATGCATATATCGTACTTCATGAGGATACTATTTATGCGAGTACTTATGGAATAGTCTATAGTGTACCAATAAGCACGATTTCCGAATTTGAAGGACTAGATTTAAATGAGTTAGAAGCAAACCCTGAACTTGTAAGTGAACCACTTATCACAGGTATTGAGAATTATTTACTAACGAATAAAACATTTTTGGCCTCGGTATTAATAGGGTCATCTATATTAATCAACTTTATTATTGTTAGTATTTTATCATTACTAACAGGTGTCTTCATTAGAGCAAGATACAAAGTAATCCCATATCGTGAAACATTTAGATTTGGTGTTTATGTATCAAGTTCTACATTTATTGTATTAACATTAATGAATATGATGGGTAGTAGTTTCATCTTCATTTTATTCATCGTTATATTCAACTCAAGACAAATGGGACGTCTTAATATGGCGATAAACAAAGCAATGAAAAAATAAAACTTGTCATTAAATAATGACTATGTTATATTTCTAATATAAGCAAAGAACTAGAAGTAGTAAAATAGTAGTTTGGCAAAGAGAACTGTTGGTTGGTGTAAAACAGTGTAAACATTATTTGAATTAGTCTAGGGAGCCTTTTAAGTCCAGCACGTAAGCTTAAAACGTACCTCTGCGTTAAAGAGTCGAGAGCTAGTATAACTAGAACCAAGGTGGTACCGCGGATATTCATTCGTCCTTAATTTTTAAGGGCGATTTTTTTATACATTATAAAGGAGTGATTCATAATGGAATATAATCACAAAACAATCGAAAGTAAGTGGCAAAAACACTGGTATGAAAACAAACGTTTTTCTGTCACTGAAGACAAGAATAAAAAGAAGTATTATAGCTTAGTAGAATTTCCGTATCCCTCAGGAGCAGGAATGCATGTTGGACACATCAGAGCGTATTCAAGCTTAGAAATCGTATCACGTAAACGTAGAATGGAAGGGTATAATGTATTATTCCCAATCGGTTTTGATGCGTTTGGATTACCGACTGAAAACTATGCGATTAAAAATAAAATTCATCCAAGACAAGTCACAGATCAAAATATTGAAGTATTCACAAATCAACTTCAAAAAACTGGATTCAGTTTTGATTTTGATAGAGTTGTTGATACTACAGATGAAAACTATTATAGATGGACACAGTGGATCTTTGTTCAACTATTTAACAAAGGATTGGCATTTAGAGATACAACATATGTAAACTACTGCCCAAGCTGTAAAGTAGTTCTTAGTAACGAAGACAGTCAAGGTGGTAAATGTGATCGTTGTGATACACCAGTTGTTCAAAAAGAAAAAGATGTATGGTTCTTAAAAATTACTGATTATGCAGAACGTTTACTACAAGGTCTAAAGAAACTAGATACATTACCACGTATCCGTATTGAACAAGAGAATTGGATTGGGAAATCAACAGGAGCACATGTTGATTTCAAAGTTAAAGATACAGATGAACTACTCCAAGTATATACAACAAGACCAGACACTCTGTATGGAGCAACATTTATGGTTATTGCCCCAGAACATGATCTTCTAGTAAAATATCATGATAGAATCAATAATATGGAAGATATCCATAATTATCAAGATGCCGCAAAACTTAAAACTGAGTTTGAGCGTGTTGAACTACAAAAAGATAAAACAGGAGTGAAGATTGACGGATTAACTGCGATCAACCCTCTTACAAATAAAGAAATCCCTATATTCGTAGCTGATTATGTAATGATTGGGTATGGTACGGGTGCAATCATGGCAGTACCTGCGCATGATGCAAGAGATTATGAATTCGCGACTAAATTCGGTTGTGATATCATCGAAGTCATCAAAGGTGGGGACATCACAAAAGAAGCATATACTGATACATCTGAAGGTGAACTTGTTAATAGTGATATTTTGAATGGACAATCAGTTAAAGATGCAAAAGTTACAATTGCAGAATACTTAGAAGAACAAGGAATCGGTAAAAAGGCAACAAACTATAAAATGAAAGACTGGGCATTCAACAGACAGCGTTACTGGGGAGAACCAATCCCTATAGTACACTGTGATACATGTGGGATGGTTGCATTGAAAGAAGAAGACCTACCACTTGTCCTACCTGAAATGGAAGACTTTGAACCTGGTGAAGACGGACAATCACCACTGGCAAATGTTCCTGAGTTTGTTAATACGACATGTCCAACATGTGGTGGACCTGCAAAACGTGAAACAGATACAATGCCACAATGGGCTGGAAGCTCATGGTATTTCCTTCGTTATTGTGATCCTCATAACAATGAAGAACTAGCTAGCATGGATAATCTAAAATATTGGATGCAAGTAGATTGGTATAACGGTGGAATGGAACACGTTACAAGACACGTTATCTATTCTAGATTCTGGCATTTATTCCTATCAGACATAGGGGCAGTTCCAACAGAAGAACCTTACCTTAAACGTACCGCACAAGGAATGATTCTTGGTGAAGACGGAGACAAAATGTCTAAGTCAAAAGGGAATGTAGTAAACCCTCTTGAAATCATTGAAGAATTTGGGGCAGATACATTACGTGTGTTCACATTATTCATTGGAGATTATGAACAATCAACTCCTTGGAATCCAAGTGGTGTAAAAGGAGCACGTCGTTTCCTAGATAAACTAGCGAGACTATTAGATAAAGTATCAGACAAAGAAAATGATACTTATCAAACTACACTTCACAAAACCATAAAGGCAGTAGATGAAGATATTGAAAATGTTAAGTTCAATACAGCTATCGCTAAATTAATGACCCTTGTTAATGAACTTGGAAAGGCAACACACATAAATAGATTTGATTTCGAACAAGTTCTGAAACTAATCAACCCATTTGCTCCACATCTAACCGAAGAACTATGGGAACAACTAGGACATACAGAAGACATGGTATTTGAACCATGGCCAATATTTGATCCAGCTAAATTAGTTGAATCAACAATAGAAATAGTTGTAAGTATCAATGGTAAAGTTAGAGATAAAATAACAATCAACATTGATATGTCAAAAGATGATGTATTAGCACTCGCAAAATCAACTGAAAAAATACAAACGTTACTAGCTGGAAACGATATTAGAAAAGAAATATATGTGCCAAAGAAACTAGTAAATATAGTAATTTAAAAGACGAAAGTTTTCGTCTTTTTTATTTATTAATAATTCAACCACAAAATATACACATTTATTTGTTATAATATAAGAGAGGTGATGCTTATGAAATACTTGATTATAGGTTTTGATGACAATACAGTTTACGATCGAAAAGCAGTTGAACTACTAAACAAATATAATATAAAAGGGACCTTTTATATTAACTCGGGTACTTTGAATGATTCTGGTTTTTTAACAAAAGAAGAACTAGATATTTTGTTTGATGGACACGAAGTAGCATCTCACACTGTTAATCACCTTCGTTTAAAAGAACTAACACATCAAGGTATTAAATACGAAATTGAAGAAGATTTTGAGATTCTTAAATCATATAGTAAACAGGATACTCGCGGATTCGCATATCCATTTGGAGATTATAACAAAAAAGTAAAAGATATGGCTAAAGAATGCGGTGTATCATACGCAAGAACCGTCAAAGGAACAAAGAAATTTGATCGTCCTAAAGACTTATTAGAATGGCATCCTACAATGCACTTAACTGGAATGGCGTGGGATACTAAAGATTTTGAAAGAGTACAAAAAGGATTTAATTTTTGTTTAGATAAACTAGAAGATTTCCTAGAAGATTATAATGCAGAGTTATTTCATGTTTGGTTACATTCTTGGGAGTTTAAAGATGATAAAGAGAAATGGGATATGCTAGAACGCTTCTTTAGATTAATCAGTAATGAAGAAGATATCATATCAGTAACTGCAAGTGAATATATTAAAGAGATATCGTAATGATATCTTTTTTTTATTTATATATTTCACCCTAAATCATAACAATAAAGACTAGATATCAATGTATGGTATAATTATTTAGGGTGATGATATGAAAAAAAGTATTCAAATAGTTATAATTTTACTTGCGTTAACAGGGTTATTAATCAACGTCCTTGTCAGTACGTTTGAAGATCCAATTAATTTAGGTAGAGGACTAGGGTTATTTAGGTATTACACATTACAATCAAATCTAATTGTAATGATATACTTTGTACTGTTGTATTTAGGTAAAATCAAACATGTAACACTTCATAAATTCATTGGAGGTATTGTAGTATATATTACAATCACATTAATCATTTTTGCGATTATGCTTGCTCCAACATATCATCCGACAGGATGGAGTCAGGTAAGCAATATTGTCGCACATTATATTGTACCTGTATTAGTAATATTCTACTTTTTCTACGTGAAAGAGAAATACAATTTTAGACCAAAAGATGTACTAATCTGGATTTCATATCCAGTAGTATATATTCTGTTTATGATAGTATATGGGACTATTACAAATGATTATTTATACCCGTTTTTTCAAGTCTCTGAAGTAGGGGTTTTAGGGTTGATTATAACGATATTTGGCTTGGTTTTTGTGTTCCTTTTGTTGTCATTTTCAGTTATGAAAATAGTTTCATTACAAGAAAAACAAAAAACTGAATAATGGCTATTTTAAGCCGTTAAACAGATGTAAATATTTATGAAAACGACAAATAAAAAAATATCAAAAAAAATTATAGTTTTACTGTTGAATATAGAGATTTTGTTTGATATAATGTGTTTGTTGTAAAAACGCTTTCATTTTAAAAAGTGTTTATCAATACTTAGAGGAGGGTAGAAATACCTATATTTTTAATGGAATAGGTAAAAATAATATGAAACGAATTACGATTATTGCTGGGCATTATGGAAGTGGTAAAAGTGAGATAAGTGTCAACCTCGCTATTGATAAGAAAATTGATTATATTGTTGATTTGGATATAATCAATCCCTATTTTAGAAGTAGGGGACTACAAGACTTGTTTGATGAAAAAGGAATTCATTTAGTTGAGAGTACTGTTAAAGGTATGCTGAATAGTGATATGCCTTATGTGTCAGGTGAAGGTAGAGTACCATTTGTAAACAAAGATATTACCGCGATCTATGATCTTGGTGGTACTGAACATGGTGCAAAGATTTTAATACAGTTTTCTGAATTTATTACCGACGTAGACGAAATTGATTTCTTAGTCGCTTTAAATACATTCAGACCTGAAACTGCTACTACGAAAGATATCTTACATACGATAACTTTATTAGAAGCACAAACACAGTTAAATGTAACTGGGTTAATCAACAATACAAATCTGATTAACGAAACAACAGAGCAAGATGTTATTGACGGAGAGAAAGTACTACTTGAAGTGGCCGAAAAATTACAAGTTCCGATCATGTACACAGTAGTAGAAGAACATAAAGATTTTACATACCCATTTATTGGTGAACGAATCAATTTAATTAGATACGTTGCTAAAAAGTGGACCTTAGGAGGAAAGTAAATGGCAAAAGGAAGAATTTTTATAGAGGTAGATAGATGTAAAGGTTGTGGATTATGTACAACGTATTGTCCAGTTAATATTTTAGAACTAGACTTAACTACAACGAATACAAAAGGATATACTCCTCTAATGACGACAGACAAAGAAAAATGTATCGGGTGTGGATTCTGTGCAATTATGTGCCCAGATTCAGTTATCACAGTTGAGAAATTTGTTAAGGAGGCAAAATAATGGCTAAAGTTTTAATGAAAGGTAATGAAGCAATGGCATTGGCAGCTATCAAAGCTGGTTTAGATGCATTCTATGGTTACCCAATCACTCCACAAAATGAATTACCTGAATATTTAAGTAAACATATGGCTCTTCATGGACGTGCATTCGTTCAGGCAGAATCAGAAGTATCAGCTATCAATATGGTATATGGTGCAGCTGGAGCTGGAGCAAGAGTAATGACAAGTAGTAGTAGTCCTGGTATTGCGTTAAAGCAAGAGGGAATCACATATTTAGCTGGTGCAGAATTACCAGCAGTAATCATCAATGTAATGCGTGGTGGACCTGGTTTAGGTGGTATTCAACCTTCACAAGCAGACTACAAACAAATTACACGTGGTGGAGGAAACGGGGATTACTATTTATATAGTTTAGCTCCTGAATCTTTACAAGAAGCAGTGGATTTAATCAAAGAATCATTTGATATCGCTGATTACTTCAGAAATCCAGTTATGATCGCAGTTGATGGTTTAATTGGACAAATGATGGAACCTGTAGATTTCGAAAAAGAAGTTCCTAAATGGGATTTAAAAGAAAAAACATGGGCAGCCGATGGAGATAGATCAAATCGTGGTAAAAACATTATCAATAGTTTATACCTAGATCCTAATGATTTAGAGAATCACAACTTAAAACTACAAAAGAAATTTATTGAAATGAAAGATAAGCATCAACGTTATGAAATGATCAATATGGAAAACGCTGAAATAGTAATCGTAGCATTTGGTAGTACGTCTCGTATTGCTAGAACAGCAATTGAAATATTAAAAGAAGAAGGAATTAACTGTGGTATTGTACGTCCAATCACAATTTACCCATTCCCTCAAAATGCATTCAATGAACTACCTGAGTCTGTAAAAAACATTTTAGTAGTAGAAATGAACTTAGGACAAATGGTTGATGATGTTAAATTACATGTACAAGGTAGATTACCAGTTCACTTCTACGGACGTGTTGGTGGAATCGTACCAGAAGCAGAAGAAATAAGCGATCAAGTTAAAAAGATAGTAGGTGGAACAAATGAGTAACTTAAAAACTGTATATAAAAGATCAGAAGGGTTATCTGATATGAACACCTCATATTGTCCTGGATGTACACATGGTATCATCCATAAATTAGTAGCTGAAAGCCTAGTAGAACTAGACTTATTAGATAGAGCAATTGGTATTAGTAGTGTTGGATGTAGTGCACTGAACTATGATTTCTTTAGTTGTGATATGCAGCAAGCAGCTCACGGTAGAGCACCTGCAGTAGCAACAGGAATTAAAAGAGTTAAAAAAGATGCAATCATCTTCACGTATCAAGGTGATGGTGACTTAGCAAGTATCGGTATTGCTGAAGCAATCCATGCCGCAGCACGTGGTGAACATATCACGATCGTATTTGTTAATAACGCAATCTACGGTATGACTGGTGGACAAATGGCTCCAACAACATTACCTGGACAAAAAACAACAACATCTCAAGATGGACGTGACCCAGAAACACAAGGATTACCATTAAAGATTTCAGAATTAATGGCAACTATTCCTGGAGCAACATATGTAGAACGTGTTTCAGTTCATGATCCAAAACATGTATTCAAAGCTAAAAAAGCATTGAAAAAAGCATTTGAAATTCAAAGAGACAAAAAAGGATTCAGTATTATCGAATTCATCAGCACTTGTCCTGTAAACTGGGGTATGACTCCTAAGGGCGCAGTAGATTGGGCTGTAGATAATTTAATTCCTTATTACCCACTTGGTGTTTATAAAGATAAAACGGAGGGTATCGAATAATGTTAAACGAGAAAGTAATCATAGCTGGATTTGGTGGACAAGGTGTAATGACTATGGGACAACTTCTAAGCTATGCAGCAACAGAAAAAGATATCAATACTTTATGGTTCCCATCATATGGACCTGAAACAAGAGGAGGAACTGCGAACTGTTCAGTAACAATTTCAGATGAATATGTTAACAGTCCAGTAATCAGTACTCCAGATAGTATCATTATTATGAACAAACCTTCACTTGCAAAATTCCAACCAAAATTAAAAGTGAATGGGATATGTTTAGTAAACTCTAGCTTAGTATTAGATGAAGAGTATAGAGAAGATGTACGTGTATATGAAGTAGACGCAAATAATATGGCTTTACAACTAGGAAACTTAAAAGTAGCTAACATGATCATGTTAGGAGCATACTTAGCTTTAACTAAAGTATTCACAGAAGAAGAAATTCTTGGTATACTAAAGAAGAAGTTTACAGGAAGCAAAGCAAAATTAATAGAAATAAACAAACATGCATTAGAAATGGGAAGAAAAGCTGTTTTGTAAGGAGTGATCAACATGTTTCGTAACTTTCAACAAGTAGTAGACTATGCGAGGAAATTAGAAACAAAGGATTTGATAGTAGCAAATCCTGAAGATCGAGCAATTATCATTGCTATCAATGATGCATTTTTAATGGGGCTTATACGCCCCGTTTTAGTTGGGAATAAGAAAAAAATCTTAGACCTACTTATGGAACTAGGGATATCTAAAAAAGGGTATGAAATATATAATACACAAGATAAAGAAGACGCTGCAATGATGAGTGTTAAACTGGTTTCAAAACAAAGAAATGCAATATTAATGAAAGGCCAACTACATTCAAACAGATTACTAAAACAAGTATTGAATGAAGAGTATGGGCTTGTAGAAAAAGAATTACTATCACACATCGGGGTATTAGATATTCCGAATTATCATAAATTATTATTTATGAGTGATAGTGTAATGAATGTATTACCAACAGAAGAAGAAAAGAAATACATCTTAGCTAACACATTGAATTTTGTTACTAGTTTAGGTATATTCAAACCTAAAATAGCAATGATAAGCGCAGTAGAAAGTGTTAATGAAGACATACCATCTACAGTAGAAGCAAGAAACATTGTCGAAGCACTTAGAGATAATGACGAGTATTACATTGGTGGACCATTTAGTATTGATATAGCTGTCAGTCATGACTCGGCTATAACAAAGGGTGTAAACCATGTAGTTGCAGGTGATGCAGATGTACTGATTTTCCCGAACATAGAAGCAGGAAATACATTTTATAAATCAACAACATTCTTAGGAAACTCAACACCAGCTGGATTAATCCTAGGAGCAAAAAACCCAATTGTTTTAACAAGTAGAGCAGATTCATATAAATCAAGATTGTATTCTATTGCACTTGCAGTAGTGAGTACTGATATCTTATGAAAATACTTGTAATAAATCCAGGATCTACATCAACGAAAGTTGCTGTGTATGATAAAGAAAAAGCAATTGTAGAACAAACAATAAGACATTCAAAAGTAGAACTAGAAAAATTTCAAAACCTAAACGAGCAAATCCCATTTAGAAGAGAATTGATCTTAAAATTCTTAGATACTAACGACATAAAAATTAGTGGCCTTGAAGGGTTTATAGGGCGTGGTGGTTTAATGAAACCAATTAAATCAGGGATTTATAAGGTCAATGATTTAATGGAAGAAGATTTACTGAATTGCACATATGGAACACACGCTTCAAATCTTGGTGGGTTACTTGCGAAAGAACTAGCCAAACAAGTTGGAAAAGATGCATACATTGCAGATCCTGTTGTAGTAGATGAGATGAGTAGTGTTGCAAAAATAAGTGGGTTGAATGGTATTAGTAGAAAACCCATATGGCATGCACTAAACCAGAAGGCTGTTGCAAAAAAATATGCTGAGAAAATCGGAATGAAATATGATGAGATTAATGTTATCGTAGCTCATCTTGGTGGAGGTATTAGTGTTGGACTTCACAAACGTGGGAGAGTTACAGATGTTAACAATGCACTCAATGGAGATGGACCGTTTTCACCTGAGAGAACTGGGTCATTACCTGTAGCTGATGTCTATGATTTAGCATTAAGTGGTCAGTACACTTTGGACCAAATTAAAAAAATGAATTATGGCTTTGGTGGTCTTGTTTCTTACCTTGGAACAAACAGTGCCGAAGAAGTAAGTGATATGATAAACGATGGACAAGTATTTGCACAAAGAATTATGAAAGCCATGGTCTATCAAATAGCAAAAGAAATTGGTTCACTTTATGCAGTGACAAGAAACAATTTAGATGCTATAATTATTACTGGTGGATTAGCATACAATCAAGATGTACTCCAACCGCTTCTAGAATATATCGATCATTTAGGTGAGATCGTTGTTTACCCAGGTGAGGATGAGTTAGAAGCGTTAGCGTACAATATGTTTAATTATTTGGATGCACACATCATATTACGTGAATATGAATAAGGGAGACTTATTTAAAGTCGCCCTTTTTATATAAATAAAATATTTTTGGAGGATTTATATGACTGAATTTTTATCACACTTTGTATTTACTTTGTTACTATTACTTCCTGTGGTATTAATCTCTCGTAGTGTAGTTGCGGGGACAAAGTACTCGCCAATTTTAATCATCGTAGTTTTTGGATTATTACTTGGTTACATCATGAATTTGACTGGTATAGGTGACCCTGGGTTACCTAAATTTGAGATGATTGGGTTCACAAGCGGAACAACAATCACAGCATTAGTAGTGACATTCTTTACAGGAGGACAAAAACTTAGAAACACATTCATGAAACCTAAGTTACCTGACGAGGATGATGTTTTACTAAATGAAGAAGAAGTTGTACTGGGGACTAAAGGAACTCAATTAGTATTCTTAGTGCGTGCATTCTTTATCTTAGTTGGTATTCAAGCAGTAATGCAAATTATTACAGGTACAAAGCTAGACACTCTAGCAGACTTTCTACCTTTAATCGCATTCTTTGGATTATCAGGAGCTATTATCTTTATTGATAGCAAAGCGAAAATCAGTAACAAGAGAGCCTATTTAGGTAGAGGTGTTGTTGAAATATTAATGATCCTAGTAGTTTTACTAGTTGCGTTTTATATCGCTTCATTCTTTAAAGATTCAACAGTATTACCAGCATTACCACAAATCTTCTTCGCTATGCTTCTAAGTAGTGGATTAGGTATGTATTTTAGCAACTGGCGTCCAGGACCAACAATGAGAGCATTATTGTTTGGTGGGATTCCAATGGTTTTAGCCGCTGTATTTATTATCGGTGGAACGAGATTAGTTAGTGCGTTTGGAATGGAAGGAATGACACAAGTAATGGCTTATGGTTTCTTTGGTCAATTGTTCTGGATGTTTGTAGGAATCGCATTATTAGTGTTCGTTGGTAAATCAAATCACGTTGATATTCTTGCACCAGGTATGGCAGGAAGTTTATCTCATAGTGGATTGACTGGAGCTTGTACAGCTGGAGATATCGGTGAAGTTGCAAAAGAAAGAGCACCAGTAATGATCAATATTCCATTCTTTGGACATGTATTTGTGTTTACGATTTTAGCCTTCAGTGCAGATCGTGGGGAACTATATGTATTCCCAGGATTAATCGTAGTGTTGGTCGGGATATTATTTACAATCTGGGCGTTAAAAACGCTTAGAAACAGAGACGGAGAGCGTTCTGAGATCAAAGGTCTTATCTTGTTTAGTTTAGGATGGCAATTGATTGCAGTATTCGGTGGATTCACAATGTTACACTTTGCTGGTTTAGAACTACATGAAGCAGCAATGGCAAATAGTAGTGCAATAAGTCATTTTGGATTATTTGCATCTATTCAAGGTGAAATGTTCGATGTTGCAGGATTATCACCTGAACTACAACCATCAGCTTTGATCAGTTTCATATTCGCAATGCCATTCTTAATACATCCTATTGTATTTGGTATGTTTGGTAAGGCAATGACAGATGATGGTCAAATGCCTAAAAAAGTTATCGCAATACTTGCAGGACTAGGTGTTGTTGGGGTTTTATTTAGTTTAATCATACTTTAGAAAATTAAGGAAGCCATTTGGCTTCCTTTTTTGTTATAATAAGTATAGATGATACATGGAGGTACAATTATGAGTTATGTAGTATTTGATATAGAAACAACTGGACTTGATGTGAATAACGATTCAATTATTGAAATCGGTGCAGTTAAAGTAGAAAATGGAGAAATTGTTGATACATTTGAAGAACTCATCAATCCTGGATTCTCAATCCCATTTCATATAACTAAAATAAATGGAATAGATGACTCAACTGTAGAGAATGCAGATTATCCTGGTGTTGTTCTGACAAAATTTAAAACATTTATATCTGATGTTGATTTCGTTATTGGACACAATGCTAAACGCTTTGATTATCCTTTTATAGAAAGTGAATTCAGACGTAATGGAATAAGATTTGATGGTGTTGATTGTAAAGATACTATATGGGAAGCCAAAAGAAAGTTTAGAAGGTTGCCGGGTTATAGTTTGGCAAAACTCTGTGCTCACTTTGGAATTGTCAATCAAACAGCACATAGAGCACTTAGTGATGTTATGGCTACATATGAATTATTTGAAAAATTAAAGCAATACTAGGACCTTGCAAGTAATATACTTGCGAGGTGTTTTTATGAATTGTAGAGTTTGTGGGTTGAATTTATACAAGGAAATGGATTTAAGGCAAATATTTAAACCGGTTTATAGAATACATGTAAACTGTGAGAAGCACATTGTTGTTCGATCAAAGAGAGAAGTTATTCCTATTGAGAGAAATGTGATTTATTTTGATTATTTATATGACGAAAAACTGAATCTAAACTACGATTACTTGTTTTTTGAATCAATGCTTTTTTGCTTACTTCAATACATTGAGAAACATGATTGGTCAATAATGTATTTCTACGAGGAAGAAGAATATAACAACCTTTCTGATGAATCAAAATACCTATTATTGAAACTGGGACAAAAACCAATTGTCTTTATTAGTATGTTTGCTTACTAAAATAAGAGTGTATTTTATTTATTTTTACACTTTAAAGTGTTATAATAATAGTATCAAATAAACAAAGGGAGATGATTTAATGAGAGTTCAAGTACGTGGAAAAAACGGTTTTGTCGTTACTGACGCGATCTCAAGATACGCTGAAGGTAAACTAGACAAAGTAGAGCGTTTCTTCAAAGAAAACCTAGAAGCATTTGTGGTGTGTAAGATTTATAAAGATCACCATAAAGTGGAGGTTACTATCCCTACAAAGTTTTACACAATGCGTGCAGAAGTTAGCGATGATGATATGTATGCAGCGATCGATTTAACAATCGATAAATTAGAATCACAAATTAGAAAACATAAAAACAAAGTTACTAGAAGTTTACAAAAGAAAGAACACACAGGAGATTTATTCAAAGATGAATTAGATCTTGATGCATTGCAAAGAGAGTTAGTTCCAGAACTAATGAAAACGAAGAGTATTACACTTGAGAAAATGGATGCACACGAAGCCATTACGGCCTTAGAACTATTAGGACATGACTTCTACATCTATAGAAACGAAAGCACTAGTAAAGTAAATGTTGTTTATTTAAGAAACGACGGAGCATACGGTGTAATCGAGACTGAGTAATTAAAATGCGCTATCAAATAGCGCATTTTTTTATAGTAGTTTGCAATTATATATTTATAATATATAAATAGCGTAAAATATGATATGATATTAATGACATATATAGAGGTGAGAATATGCTTAAAAAATTATTTGATCCTGGTAGAAGAGAGTTGAAAGCTTTAGCTAAACTTTCGAATCAGGTACTAGCTCTTGAGGAAGAGTATAAAAACTTATCAGATGAAGAATTAAAAAACAAAACAATTGAATTTAAAGACCGTCTTGCAAACGGTGAAACCCTAGACGATATTCAAACAGAAGCATTTGCGACAGTGCGTGAAGCATCGACACGTGTACTTAAAATGACTCCATTTAAAGTACAGGTAATGGGTGCTTTTACTATTCACGGTGGTAACATTGCAGAAATGAAAACTGGGGAAGGTAAAACATTAACTGCAGTTATGCCAGCTTACTTAAATGCATTGGGTGGTAATGGTGTACATATCGTTACTGTAAATGAGTACTTAGCAACACGTGAAGCTGAAGGAGAAATCGGAGATTTATTCCGTTGGCTTGGATTAACTGTTGGATTAAACATTAGAGCATTGTCGAAAGAAGAAAAGAAAGAAGCATACGAATGCGACATTCTTTACGCAACCAATAATGAACTTGGGTTTGATTACTTACGTGATCATATGGTTATATACAAAGACAAGATGGTTCAAAGACCTCTTAACTATGCAATCATTGATGAGGTAGATAGTATCTTAGTAGATGAAGCGAGAACACCGTTAATTATTTCAGGTGGTAGTAAGAGTACATCTAGTTTGTATCTACAGGCACAAGCTTTCGCAAGAAACTTAGGACCAGAAGATTATGAAGTAGACATTAAATCAAAAGGTGTTAACTTAGAACCTAGTGGAATCGCTAGAGCTGAAAAATACTTTAGTCTAGAAAATCTATACGATGTTTCAAACGTAGGATTACTTCATAGTATCAACAATGCCATAAAAGCGAATTATACAATGGATAGAGATGTTGATTACGTTGTTCAAGAAAATAAAGTAATCATCGTTGATAGTCATACAGGTCGTTTAATGATTGGTCGTCAGTTCAGTGAAGGACTACATCAAGCATTAGAAGCAAAAGAAGGAGTAGAAATCAAAAAAGAAACTACTACCTTAGCAACAATAACATTCCAAAACTTTTTCCGTATGTACAAAAAACTGTCAGGAATGACAGGGACTGCAAAAACAGAGGAAGAAGAATTTAGAAACATTTATAATATGATTGTTGTTGAAATCCCAACAAATGAACCAATCATTAGAGACGATGCCAATGATTTAATCTTCGCTACTATGAAGGCTAAATACAATGCAATCGCAAATGAAATAAGAGAACGTAACGCACTTGGACAACCGATACTTGTTGGTACAATTAGTATTGAAACATCAGAGTTGTTGAGTTCATTACTGAAAAGGAAAGGCGTTAAACATGATGTTTTGAATGCGAAACAACATGAAAGAGAAGCTGAGATTGTAGAAAAAGCTGGTAAACAGTTTTCTGTAACAATCGCAACAAATATGGCTGGTCGTGGGACAGATATTAAACTAGGTGAAGGTGTTGTTGAACTTGGTGGTTTAGCTGTTATCGGGACAGAACGTCATGAATCTAGACGTATTGATAATCAGTTACGTGGTCGTTCTGGACGACAAGGAGATCCTGGATATTCTAGATTCTTCTTAAGTGCTGAAGATGAACTAATGCAACGATTTGGTGGAGAACGATTCCAAAACCAGATAAACATGCTAACAAAAACACGTGATTCTAAAGATGAATCACCTATTGAATATGGAATATTTAGTCGTATGGTTGAACGTGCTCAAAAACAAATTGAAGGTAACAACTTTGATAGACGTAAAACAGTCCTACAATATGATGAAGTTCTACGTAAACAACGTGAAGTAATTTACGGACAACGTAGAGATATCTTATTTGAAGAATCAATCACTGATATTGCCAAAGGTATGGTTGAACGTACACTTGATAGAGTAGCTGCAACATACACAGTTGAGGGTAACCCTGGACAAGTGGATAAGAACGAACTATTCAAACAACTAAACGGTCGTTACTTCAACTTAAACTTAGTAAGCAAAAGTGAATTAGACAAATCACCTCAAGAAGTAAGTGATTATCTAATAAACTTAGCAATGAATGATATCGATAAAAAAGTAGAGAAATTCACTGATGAGAAATTCAATGATTTCCTAAAAGCAATAACATTAAAAGTAGTAGATAACTATTGGATAAGACATATCGATCAAATGTCTGAATTAAGACAAGGTATCGTTTTACAAAGTTATGCACAAATGAATCCTCTTCGAGAATACCAAGAAACTGGATTCCAAATGTTTACAGACATGATTACAAACATTGAAGAAGACGTTACAAAATATGTTCTTCGTGCAATCGTAAGAGAAAACATGCAACGAGTTCAAGTTGCAAAACCTGTAAGTACATATTCTGGAAAAGAAGAACAAACAAAACGTAAACCAAGAACTGCTTCAAAGGTAGGAAGAAATGATCCTTGTCCTTGTGGTAGTGGTAAAAAATACAAGCAATGTCATGGTAGATAACAACTGACTCAAGAGAAATCTTGAGTCTTTAAACTAGGTGAGAGATATGCAAAAACAAGAGATTAAACAACAATTAGGTATCATAAAAAAACAAAAAGATGATGTATTAAGCATGATCGATTTTGATGCCTTAAATAACGAAGTAAAAACCCTTGATCAAACGACATATGAACAAGGCTTTTGGGATGACCAAGAATCAGCCCAAAAAGTTATTAAAGTCCTAAAAGGTCTAAAGAACACTCAAGACAAACTCAACAAGTTCATTGACTTATTTGATGAATGTGTTGCATCTTCAGAACTAGTCGAAGATGACTTTGATGAGATGGCTTTGTTCTTTAAAGAACTAAATGATGACTATTCAAAGATGTATGAGACATTATCAATTGAACTTTTACTCAGTGGAGAACTCGATTCATCAAACGCAGTACTAGAAATTCATCCAGGTGCTGGTGGAACTGAATCACAAGACTGGGCAGATATGTTATATCGTATGTACAAAAGATACTCTGAGCAAAAAGAGTATGATATTGAAGTTCTTGATTATCAATCGGGAGATGAAGCTGGAATTAAAAGTGTAACCTTTTTAATCAAAGGATCTTATGCGTACGGTTATCTTCAATCTGAGCATGGTGTTCATAGGTTAGTTAGAATTAGTCCTTTTGACAGTGGAGGAAGAAGACATACCTCATTTGCGAGTGTCAACGTCATTCCTGAGATTGATGACAATATCAATATCGAAATCAATGAAAATGATATTAAAATTGATACATACAGATCTAGTGGTGCTGGTGGACAATCAGTAAACACCACAGATAGTGCTGTAAGAATTACCCATTTAGAATCAAAAATAGTTGTAACCGTTCAAAACGAACGTTCACAAATCAAAAATAGAGACAAAGCAATGCAAATCCTAAAAAGTAAACTATATCAATTAGAACTACAAAGAAAACAAGAAGAAATATCATCGTTTAGATCTACCAGTGTTTCAAACTCATTTGGTAGTCAGATTAGATCATATGTCATGCATCCATACAACATGGTAAAAGATCATAGAACAAACACAGAAACAGGAAATGTATCAAAAGTCATGGATGGCGATATTGATATATTTATTTCCTCTTTCCTAAAATATAAGGTAGGTGAATCAAATGACTAAAGAACACAACATAAGGCTTATATCGCCTATAGAAAGATACTTCATGATTTCATTTGGAATCATCTTAATGGTAACTGCATTTTATTTATTCTTGATTCCAGCAGACTTAGTAGCTGGAGGGGTAACTGGACTTGCACTCGTTATCGATAAAGTATTCGGATTTAAACTAAGTTTATTCGTTTTAATCATGAATATGTTTCTATTAATACTTGCATTATTATTCTTAGGAAAAAAAGTATTTTTAAGAAGTATATACGGATCACTATTTTTCCCGTTAGTACTATTTATATTTGAAGAGTTTGTTCCTAACTTGGATATAGAAAATGATTTCTTTATCGCAAGTATCTTTGGTGGTGCATTACTTGGATTTGGATTTGGGTTTGTTATTAAATATGGTGGTACAAGTGGTGGAACAGATATCCCAATTAAAATACTAATCACAAAATTAAAACTTCCATTAAGCATTTCATTATACTTAGTCGATGGAATTATCGTAATACTAGGTGTTATTGTGTTTTATGCTGATTACGGATTAATCGCTGGATTATACGCGGTACTTACAATATTTATATCTGGGAAAGCCGCAGATATTGTTATCCTTGGTAATACAAGTAAAACCGCAGTACAAATAATCACAACAAAACCTGAAGAGATAAAACTAGCAATATATGACACAGTCTTTAGAGGTGTTACTGAATTAAATATTAAAGGTGGATACAGTAATGAATCTAAAACAATGCTAGTAACAGTAATCACAAAAAGAGAATATTACGCGATTAGAAACATCATCGCTGGAATAGACCCACAAGCATTTGTTTATGTAACACAAGCAACTGAGATACAGGGTGATTTTGTAGTAAGAGAGGATGATTGATCATGGGACATATAAAAGAAAAGGTATTAATCGTAGTAACAGCGTTAATAGTAGGTGGACTTGGATTTAGTGGTGGATATATGGCTACAAGAAATCAAGAACCACCAATTGAAAATATAATTGAGAACGTAATCGTAGAAGAGGTTACTGTAGTTTGTGGATCTGAATTTGATACGTTTGTAGAAGTGATGGACTTACTGATAGAACATCATTATAAAAGACCAACAGAAGCTGATTTAATGCAAGGTGCAATTGAAGGTATGATCGAATCAATCGAGGATCCTCATACAACGTATTTTGATTATGAAGAAGCACAACAATTCAACGATAACTTCGGTGAAGACTACGTAGGAATTGGTGTACAAGTACGATATGAGAATGAGACACTAGTTATTGATGGTGTATTCGCAGACAGTCCTGCATATAACGCAGGTATAAGAGTAAATGATGTCATAACACATATCGACGGTGAACTGGTTGTAGGATTAGAATTTTACGACATAGTAGGAAAATTAGTAGGTGATGAAAACACAGATGTAACAGTTGGTGTTTTTAGAGCTGGATTTGAAGATACATTATATTTTGTAATGACAAGATCTGTCATTGAAAATCCAAGTGTTGAATTTGAAACATTTGAACAAAACGGAGAAACAATTGGTTATATTAAAGTGACTACGTTTGGTGATGAAACATTCCAAAAATTCTATGATGCAATTGACGATTTAGAGACAATTGGTATCGATGGATTAATTATAGATTTGAGAAACAATGGTGGTGGACATTTATCTACCGTTTTGAACATGCTTCAAGAATTCCTAATCAATGATGGAATCGAAATGTTTAGTACAGAGCATTATATTTCAGGTGTAAAAGAAAC
Source organism: Candidatus Izemoplasma sp. (assembly GCF_982632705.1). Classification (NCBI taxonomy): domain Bacteria; kingdom Bacillati; phylum Mycoplasmatota; class Mollicutes; order Candidatus Izemoplasmatales; family Candidatus Izemoplasmataceae; genus Candidatus Izemoplasma; species Candidatus Izemoplasma sp. Next base: position 25,846 of record NZ_CEXEES010000009.1, read on the forward strand.
AGACAACTATTATGCATATAGAGGATCTGCAAGAGATTACGATATTGTCACATTAGTAAATGAAAACTCAGCATCAGCATCAGAAGTGTTCGCAACTGCGATGCAAGAGCATGGAGACTATACAGTACTAGGGACTGTTACTTATGGTAAAGGTACAATGCAAACTGATATGGATTTAGATTCAACAGTTGGTGATAGTTTACATATCTCAGTTGGTAAATGGTTAACATCTGACGGTAACTGGGTTCATTTTGATGGTGGTTCAGATGGTGTTATACCAGATGTCATCGTTGAAGTATCTGAAGTAGAAAAAGCATATAAAGTATTTCTACTAGATGGTGGATCTATCTTAGTAGATACAGTAGATACAAGAACAGCTAATATTCAAATCATCTTGAATGCTGTTGGATACACAGTTCGTACAGATGGATATTTTGATTTAGTAACAGAAGCAGCAATAGAAGACATTCAAACAAGCAACACACTTACAGTAAATGGTGAAATCAACGCAGAAACCCTAGATATCATAAACACGTTATTACATAATCTTCAAAACAACTCAGACAATGATACGCAATTACAAGCCGCTATCTCACATTTAGTAAATGATTAAATTAACAGAAATAAAAAAATTGCGTGGACATAGATATCTTGTTAAATTACTAAAGAACGATGTAGAACACGTTCACATCGTTCATGAAGAAACCATTTTACATTATAATTTACTAGGACCTAAAACATTAACAGAACAGGACTACAAAAGAATTATAAAATCATCAGAAGAAGATATTCTTTACAACAAAGCATTATATTTCATAGAGTTTAAAATGAGAACAATTAGTGAAGTCAAAAAGCAATTAAGAAGAACCACACAAAATGAAACACTAATTGATCAAATGATTGTAAAACTTAAAAAACAAGGGTACTTAGATGATAATAAATATACAAAAGAATACATAACCGAAAAAATCGAATTTGATCTAATCGGACCAAGATATGTAAAAGAAAAATTAATAGGGAAAGGGATACACTTTGATTTAATTGATACACATTTGTTATTATATAAAGAAGAGTATCAGTATGATAAAATCAGAGAACTCCTGAAGAAAGAAACAAAATACACAATAAAAAAACCTTATATCAAGGCGTACCAATCAATCAAAGGTAAACTAATTAATAAAGGGTTTAATCCAGGTATTGTGGAATCTTCAATGATATCTTGTAAAGAAATGATTGAAGACGCAGTAGATGAACAAGGTTTACTCGATGTAGAAATTAAGAAACTCAAAAAAGGAGTTAATCTTAAGGACTTTAAAGAAAAAGATAAACTGGTAAAGAAACTACTGACTAAAGGATTTAGATATGATTTAGTAAAAGAGATGCTCCAATAGGAGGGATTATATGAAACTTACCAAAGATGATGTATATTATTATAATCAAGGAAAATTATACGATAGTTATCGTATATTTGGTGCGCATTTAGAACAAAATGACTTAGGGGAACATGTCGGGACAAGGTTCACCGTATATGCACCTCATGCCAAAGAAGTTAACGTCCTTGGAGAATTCAATAATTATCAAGCTTGGGTACATAATTTAGTAAAAATAGATGATTCAGGTATCTGGAGTTTACTAGTAGAAGACGCATTAGAATGGCATATGTATAAATACCAGATAAAAACATTTGATGGTAGAGAACTATACAAAAGCGATCCTTATGCTTTCTTTAGTGCACAACGTCCAGAAACAATGAGTAAAATATATAACCTTGAAGGATATAACTGGAATGATGATGACTATATGTCTAATCGTAATAATGAACGCTCTTATGAGAATCAAATGAGTATATACGAAGTACATTTAGGGACATGGATGACAAAACCTGATGGAACATTTCATAAGTTCAATGAGTTAGTAGATTTACTACTACCATATTTATTAGACAATGGATTCACTCATATTGAGTTAATGCCAATTATAGAACATCCCTTAGACCAATCTTGGGGATATCAAGGAACTGGATACTATAGTGCAACATCACGTTTTGGTGTTCCAAAAGATTTAATGTATCTAGTAGATAAATGTCATCAAAAAAACATAAAAGTAATATTAGACTGGGTACCAGGGCACATATGCCGTGATGATCACGGATTGTATATGTTTGACGGGGAACCCTTATATGAATACAGTGAAGAATGGAAAAGAGAGAATGTAGTTTGGGGAACTGCCAACCTAGATTTAGGTAAAGGTGAAGTTCAATCATTCCTAATTTCAAATGCTTTATTCTGGATGAAAAACTTCCATATAGATGGTTTTAGAATTGATGCGGTAAGTAATTTGATTTACTACTTAGGAAATTCTAATCATGGAGTAAACGAAGGTGCATTAACATTCATTAGAAACTTAAGTACACAAATATTTAAGCACTTTGACAATGCATTGCTAATCGCAGAAGATTCAACTGCGTTTCCAAAAGTTACTCACCCAATAGAATCAGGTGGACTAGGATTTAACTACAAATGGAATATGGGATGGATGAACGATACACTTGAGTATTTTGAAAAAGATCCTGTACATCGTAAGTATCATCATCATGACATTACATTTGGATTAACGTATGCATTTAGTGAAAACTATGTACTACCTTTGTCACACGACGAAGTTGTACATGGTAAGAAATCACTGGTAAATAAAATGCCAGGAGATTACTGGCAAAAATTCGCTAACTATCGTGCATTAATGGGGTTGTTCTATACTCATCCAGGAAAGACTTTATTGTTTATGGGTGGAGAGTTTGCTCAAATGCATGAATGGAAAGATAGCACAGAACTAGATTGGAATTTACTGGAGTATCCACTTCATAAATCCGCACAGCTATTCAATAAAGATATGAATCTTGTCGTTAAGCATCACGCTCCACTACATCAATTAGATGGAAACAAAGAAGGATTCAGTTGGATAGATTCAAATAATAGTGATATGTCTATATTTAGTTTTATTAGATATGCCAAAGACAAAAAAGATTTTGTAATCATAGTATTTAATATGACTCCAATCGTACACCATAACTTTAGAATTGGAGTACCGAAAAAAGGGAAGTATTATGAAATAATTAATAGCGATAAGGCAATTTATGGTGGATCAAACTTATATAATGGAGAACATATGTTTACTGAAGATATTTCTTACAATGATTTTGATCAATCATTACAAATGGTGGTTAGTCCACTATCAATGACAATCATTAAAAGTGGTGATTAAATGAAAAAAGTAGTAGCTATGGCACTAGTAGGTGGAAGAGGTTCAAGGTTAGGAGATATAACAAAACATACCGCAAAACCAGCGGTATCTTTTGGTGGTAAATATCGATTAATTGACTTTGTTTTATCGAACTTAATCCATTCAAACATAGATACTATTGGACTACTTACTCAATATGAACCACATCAACTAACTAAGTACATAGGAAATGGAAGCACATGGGACTTAGATGTAAATGAGGGAGGAATTTCTTTCCTAACTCCTTACACATCAAAGAGTGGTGAACAATGGCAAAAAGGTACAGCCCACGCTATTAAGCAACACATGTATTTCGTTGACCAGTATAACGCTGAACACGTATTGATATTATCTGGAGATCATATATATAAAATGGATTATCAAAACATAATCAATACACATACAAAGAGCAACGCAGATATAACAATAGGTTCTTTCAACGCAAAAAATGATGCTTCAAGATTTGGAATCTTAGAAGTAGATAAACAATCAAAAGTGATTGGGTTTGAAGAGAAGCCTGAATTTCCAAAAAGTAAAAAAGCATCAATGGGTGTTTATGTTTTCAAAACTACAGTGTTGAAGCAATTACTTGAACATAGTGAGCAACTACTGGACTTCGGAAAAGACATTATTCCTTTCGCGTTAACACATGAATACAAAATATATACCCATTTATTTAAAGGGTACTTTAAAGACGTTGGAACAATAAACAGTTTATTCAAAGCAAATATGGATTTAATAGATAACCCACAGTTTTTAAAACTACATGAATACAAAGATTTCCCAATATATACAAAATCTTCAAACTTACCTCCACATCACATCACACATCATGGTTCTGTGACTAAATCACTTGTCAGTGATGGATGTCTTGTAGAAGGTAAATTACTATACAGTATTTTAAGTGGAGGATGTTACATCAAGAAAAACTCAACTCTGACAAACGTTATTCTTTATAACAATGTCCGTGTTGAAGATAATGTCCATCTTAAAAACTGTATTGTTCTAGAAAATACAACTATCCCAAAAAACACTACATTATCATTTAAAGATATTACAGTAATAGATGATGATTACCTAAGAGGTGATTTCAATGAATGAGATATTATCAATCATCGATGCAACCTTTAAAGACAATTTGAATCAATTAACATTGCACAGAATGCCAGGTGCAATTCCTTTCGCAGGTAAGTTTAGACTTATAGATTTCGCATTATCAAACATGAGAAATTCAGGTATTACAAATGTAGCGATTTTTCCATATGGAAATTATCGTTCATTACAAGATCATGTTGGTAGCGGGAAACGATATGATTTAGATAGAAGAAAAGATGGACTATTCATCTTACCACCTAAGAACCTATACATCTTACCCGGACAAATGATCACATTCCAAAGAATGTATGAACATATAGAATACTTCACACGATCTAATCAGGAATATGCAATTATTACAGCTGCGAACATTGTCTGGAACATTGATTTCAATGATGTATTAACATACCATAAAAATTCAAACTCAGATATAACAGAAGTAGTATATCAAAATATTAGACTCAAAACATTTATCCTAAAAAAATCATTATTATTAGAATACATTTTAGGATATGATTCGCTTGAATATAAAACAATACTAGATGTAGTTGAGAGTGCACCAAATACGCTTATCAACATCTATGAACATAAAGGATATACAAGAACAATTACAGATTCATTCAACTATTTAAAGTCGAACTTAGATATACTTGATTTCAACAAAGGAAAACAAGTATTTGTAAGTGATAGACCAATCTATTCCAAAGAAAAAACATCACCACCTACTAGATATCTTCAAAACGCTAAAATCGACAATTCAATGATATCAGCTGGGAGTATTGTAGATGGTACTGTTATAAACAGCGTAATAGGTAGAGATGTTGTAATTAAAAAAGGTGCTATCATCAAAAATAGCTATGTTATGAGTAACAGCTTTATTGAAGAAAATGCACATATCGAGTATGCAATCCTAGATAAGCAAACAGTTGTTAAAAACAACTCAATGATTATAGGTAACCTAAGAAACCCTTATACGACACAAAAAGAGCAAATTGTAACATCAACTGAAAAACAAAGAGTATTAATGGTTGCAAGTGAAAGTTACCCATTTATCAAAACTGGAGGACTAGCAGACATCATTGGCTCATTATCAAGAAACCTTGTTAGAACAAATGTTGATGTGACAGTAATTCTTCCATACTATAAGAAAATAAAAGATTCATTCACAGAAAGTATCAAAAGTGAGTTTACTAAGACAATAATCTTTGACGAGAAAAGATATAAAGTGAGAATCTATTCCTATCGATACAAAAAAGTGAAATACTACTTCGTTGATAGTTTTGATTTCTTTGATACAGACAATGTTTACGGATATGACAATGATGTAGAACGATTCGCATTCTTTAACAAAACAGTAGTAGAACTACTCCAAGACTTTGATCCATTTGATTTGATCCATATCCATGATTGGCATACTTCTTTGATCCCAATCATTCTAGACAACTCTGAATATAAAGGATCAAAAACCCTTCTTACCATTCATAATATAGAGTACCAAGGAGTTGGACCAAAAAGTATTATCAAGAAACTTGGTATAGATAATTTCATTTTCAAAGATGATACAATCAATTGTTTAGAAATCGGAATCAATACCGCAACCAAAATATCGACAGTATCTCAAACGTACAAAGAAGAATTAAAGTATGAGTACTACGGTAAGAACCTAACATATGGAATTATAAAAAGAGAAAGAGATTTCTATGGTATCCTTAATGGAATCAGTAGTAGTTGGAATCCAAGTAAAGATAAACTGATCCATACAAAGTACTCAAAAAACACAGTATCTGAAAAAATACACAATAAACGCTTTCTACAAAAACTGGCTAACTTCGAACCAAATGATAATGCATTTATCATGGGAATGGTAACCAGAATAGCAGAGCAAAAAGGATTTGATTTAATTATTCAATCGTTAAGACAAATCCTACAAAATAAAAATATTTATTTTGTACTACTTGGTACAGGAGACAAAGAAATTACTAAAGAACTACAAAAAATAGAAAATGAGTTTCCAAATAATGTATCGCTATTCTTAGGATATGATGCAACCATTCCAAACTACATTTACTCAGGCGCAGATGTATTCCTAATGCCTTCAAGGTTTGAACCTTGTGGATTAGGACAAATGATCGCAATGAGTTACGGTACATTACCTGTTGTTAGATCAACAGGTGGACTAAGTGATACTGTAGAACGTTATGACTCGTTTAATGACAAAGGTAATGGTTTTGTATTCAATAACTATGACAGTAACGAGATGAAAGCTCAAATCGAATTTGCCTATAATTTATTTGATTCTAATAAAACAATTTGGAATAAAGTAATGCTAAGAGCAATGAGAGAAGATAACTCAGTAAAAAAAGCAGCACTAAAATACAAAGAATTGTACAAGGCAATTACAGAGAATATACAAAAAACACGTGATTTTGAATAAAAAGTATAGTAAAAGACGCAATTAACACTACTTTTTATGATAAATGCGTGTTTTTTATAAAAAACAGGCGTTTTATCAAATAAAACAACAAGATAACGGTTTCATAGTTGTTTTCATATATATTATATCGTTTTTTTGCTATAATTTTGTAGAAGGAGTGATTTCAATGATTTCATATTTCAAAGATGAATTTACATTCTTAAGTGAATTTAAAGAACGTATTGAGAAAAGATATGTTGTAACACTAGAAAACGCAAGTACAAGACAAAAATATAATGTATTAGGTGAACTTGTTTCAGAACAGATTTCAAAAAACTGGATGAAGACAAACGAGAAACTTAAACAAGGTAATAATAAAGAAGTGTATTACTTCTCAATGGAATTTCTAATGGGAAGATTAATTACGAACAATATTCAAAACTTAGGTCTAAGACCACTAATTGATAAAGCTTTAAAACTGGTAGACCTTGATTTGAATGAAATAGAGCATTATGAAAGCGATGCTGGACTTGGAAATGGTGGACTAGGAAGACTAGCTGCTTGTTTCTTAGATTCAATCGCGTCTATTGGGTATCCAGGATACGGTAACGGTATTAGATATCGTTATGGTTTATTCGAGCAAAAATTCGAGAATGGATATCAAAAAGAAAAACCTGATGACTGGTTAAAAGATGGATATGTTTGGGAAGTCAGAAAAGAAGAAGAAAGTTTACTTGTACCTTTTGGAGGACACGTAGCCTTTGAAAACCATAGAGCAGTTTATCATCCAGATGAACTAATCAATGCTGTACCATACGATGTTCCAGTTGTTGGAGACAGAAACTCAGTTGTTACATCGCTTCGTTTATGGAATGCAGAACCAACAGATATGAAACCAGCTGATAAAGATGCATTAGAATATGACCAAGAAATCAGAAATATTTCAGGATTCCTATATCCAGATGATGCTACAAAAGAAGGAAAAGTATTACGCTTGAAACAACAATACTTCTTTAGTGCAGCTGGAGTTAGAAGTGTTGTTAATAAATTTATTGATCAATATAAAGATCTAAAAAAACTTCCTAAGAAAATTGTTATCCAAATAAATGATACTCATCCAAGTTTAGTTGTACCTGAACTAATGAGGTTATTAGTAGATGAACACAGTTTCACATGGGATGAAGCATGGAGTATAACTACTAAAACATGTGCATACACAAACCACACAATTCTAGCAGAAGCTTTAGAAAAATGGCCTGTTGATATTCTTGCCCCAGTCCTACCTAGAATCTATCAAATCATTGAAGAGATAAATAAACGCTTCTGTGGTTTCTTAATAGAAGAAGGGTATAGCCAGGAAAAAGTAACAGAACTAGCAATTATAGGTAATGGACTTGTAAGAATGGCTCATTTAGCAATCGTTGGTAGCTTCAGTGTTAACGGAGTTGCTGCGTTACATACAAACTTATTAAAAAATGTTGAAATGAAAGATTGGCATATGATTTACCCAACTAAATTCAACAATAAAACAAATGGAATTACTCACAGAAGATGGTTATTGCATAGCAATCCTGAACTTGCAGAAATCTTAAACACAGTTACAACAGAATGGTTAGATGACCCTAATAAACTAGAGAAGTTCTACAATAAATCAAAAACTAAGAAATACAGAAAATTAGTTAAAGATATGAAACTAACAAAGAAAAAACAATTAGCAGAACGTATCTTTAAAGAACAAGGATTGCAAATTGATCCTACATCTATCTTTGATGTTCAAGTTAAAAGACTACATGAATATAAAAGACAATTAATGAATGCATTACATATCATGTATGTATACAATAAACTTAAATCAGATGAAAACTTCAAAGCAAATTATTATCCTCATACATTTATATTTGGAGCGAAAGCTGCCGCAGGATATTATTTCGCTAAAAAAATAATAAAACTAATCACAACAATCGCAGAAAAAGTAAACAACGACCCAGATACATCAGATTTACTAAAAGTAGTATTTGTTGAAAACTACAATGTTACCTATGCTGAATCTATCATGCCAGCATGTGATATTTCAGAACAAATATCAACAGCTTCAAAAGAAGCATCTGGTACAGGTAATATGAAATTTATGATGAATGGTGCAATTACACTTGGTACTATGGATGGAGCTAATGTTGAAATCGCAGAACTTGTTGGAGAAGAAAACATAGTCATCTTCGGATTAGATAGCGAAGAAGTGAATGAGTATTATGCGAATGGAACATATAACCCATTAGAAGTATATGAAACACATTCAGATTTAAAACTAGTAATGGATCAATTAACAAATGGATTCTTTGAAACAGTCCCTAAAGACGAATTTAAAGAAATCAGTGATAAACTATTAAACAGAGATCAATACTTTGTGTTATTAGATTTTGAAGGTTATAGAGATGCACATAGTCGTGCGAATGATCTATATAAAGATGAAGAAGCTTGGTTTACATCAAGTATCATCAATATTGCAAAATCTGGATACTTTAGTAGTGATAGAACAATAAAACAATACGCAAAAGAGATATGGAATATCAAACCCATTAAATAGAAAAATAAGGCCACTTTTTAAAAAAGTGGCTTTGTAATAAACAAAATCCTTTTCAATTTGGCATTTATGGTGTATAATTTCTTCATCTTAATGTAATATCTAGGAGGTAACTATGGGAATATGGGGAATAAGACCTTTCGAAAACGATAGTGGAGTAGATTGGTTTACAGAATTAGAGGAAGAAACAAGTTTCAGTCAAATAAGACGAAAAATAGAAGAAGTTGTTACAGATGATTATTTAGAAGCAGATTTAGTCGGTGAGGCATTTGCATCAATTGCAATTGTTGTTGCAATCAGAGCAAATGAAGAAAGACTATTACCTGATTTCGAGAAATCATCTTTATCAGATTTAAGAAATTTATTTCTTCAAAAAATCGATAGCAATGTTGAAAGTCTTATTGAAGACGCTTTTTCAATAATGCGAAGAAGCGAAGATAATGAGTTTTATGAGTTACTAGATGAAGAAAATTTAGTTGAAGACTGGATCGATTACTTAGATGCATTACAAGAAAAATTCAACGGATAAAAGCAGTGTCTAACACTGCTTTTTGTATACTTATTTATAAAATGATAGTATTATTTGACATACTTTGATTTATAAACTATACTTATATTGAATTAATCTTCAGGGCAGGGTGCAATTCCCGACCGGCGGTACAGTCCGCGAGCGTAACAGCATGATTAGGTGTGATTCCTAAACCGATAGTATAGTCTAGATGAAAGAAGATAGATTTCCTTATTTCTTTTGAGATAAGTATGTCTTTTGAATTATGCCTAACGAAGATTTGATTCGTTAGTTTTTTTTAATTCTAAGGAGGAAACACTATGACTTTAACTAACAATCAAACTCGTAAATTGGTAACACTAGGAGTGTTATCAGCACTAGGGGCGGTCTTAATGATATTAGAGATCCCGTACCCGCTTGTAGGTTTTCTGACATTTGATGTCAGCGATGTGGTAGTACTAATTGTATTTGTATTATACGGATGGAAGGAAGCGGCAGCAGTAGGTGTTTTAAAAGCTCTTGTACACATGTTGTTCAAAGGACCAGTTATGGGACCTATTGCAATACCTATCGGACAAATAACTGCTTTCATAGCAAGTATGAGTTATGTTCTTGCGATGTATTTAAGTTTTGACAAATTAAAACTAAATAAATACGTGTCTGCAATAGTATCAATATTCATTGTTGCTATCATTATGACTATTTTAAATTACTTCTTTATCACACCAATATTTATTGGTTACTGGTGGTATACAGAAATACCATTCCCAGTTACACCAGCTAGTTATGGGTTTGATATTCAAGGTGGATATTTAGCTGCAATGATCATCGTATATATCCCATTTAATTTGATTAAGGCCTCATTGATAACAGTATCATTCATTATAATTTGGGAAGCACTAAAAAAAGCATACCCAGATTTTATTGCATCAAACGAATAATATTATTTTATACAAAATAATTTCTTTTATTAAAGCACTTCTATTGAGGTGCTTTTTTATGTTATTATATTTTTGAGGTGATTATATGTATAATCAAGCAGTAGAAGCAAAAGAATATATCCAATCAATTATCAAAAAGACTCCAAAAACAGCAATTGTTTTAGGTAGTGGATTAACTAGTATTATGGATGAACTAGAAAACAAAACAGAAATCTTGTATGAAGATATTCCTAACTTTAAGACTAGCACAGTAAAAGGTCATACTTCAAAACTAGTATATGGTTTATTAGAAGGACAAGAAGTTTTGTTAATGAGCGGTCGTTTTCATTATTACGAAGGATATACAATGAA
>NZ_CEXEES010000009.1:37113-43443 GCF_982632705.1 Candidatus Izemoplasma sp.
AAGAAGTTTTGTTAATGAGCGGTCGTTTTCATTATTACGAAGGATATACAATGAAGGAAGTAACCTTTCCGATTTACGTATTCAAACTATTAGGGATAGAGCAAATAATATTAACAAACTCTTGTGGAGGAATTAATAAAGAACGATTATCTCCAGGTAGTATCATGGTTATAAATGACTTCATTAATATGATGCCAACTAACCCACTAATCGGACCAAACGATGAGCGTTTTGGACCAAGGTTCCCTGATATGACTGAACCATATGATATGGATTTAAGAATAATTGCTAGAAAAGAAGCTAATAAATTAGATATTCCTTATGTTGAAGGTGTATATACAGGATTTATGGGACCCTACTATGAATCTAAAGCTGAGATAAGAATGATTAAAACTATGGGAAGTGATGCAGTTGGTATGAGCACAGTTCCAGAAACGATTGTCGCTCATTACTTAGGAATAAAAGTTTTGGCATTTGCAACAATTACGAATATGGCAACAGGAATACAGGAGCAAAAACATAGTCATGACAATGTTGTAAGAGTAGCAAAAGAGGCATCAACAAAGCTGGCAAACTGGATTAAAGCTATCGTCAATAAGTTCTAGATTTGAAACCTATATATAAATAGGAAAGAAAAAAATAAATATTTATTGACAATGAGTATTATAGGAGTATAATTCTTGTTGGAAAAGTAAATAATATCCCTAAGCCAAGGTGACTTAATTTATTTAAAAAAAATAAGCCTAACTGATGACTTTCGCGATATCTAAAGAGATTTTTAGATAGAATGAATATAGTTCATCAGTTTTTTTGTTGGAGGAAATGACAAAATGATGATTTTATCGAGTGTGACACATAGCACAACTGCGCTACTAATTTTTGATGTAGGATTAATAGTTCTAGCTGGACTAATAGTGGGTAGACTAGCTGAGTTGATTAAAATTCCTGATGTAACAGGATACCTTATCGCAGGACTTTTATTAGGTCCAATATTTCATGTAATCTCAATAGAGAGTTTACACAGTTTGCAATTTATACCACAAATTGCATTAGGATTTATCGCGTTCCAAGTAGGGAACGAATTATGGTTTGGTAAGTTGAAAAAAACCGGTGCTAAAATTGCAGTTATCACAATTGTACAAGCAGTAGCAACTGTTGTATTTGTAATTTTAGGTATTAGTCTATTCGCTGAACATATCTCAATCGCGTTAATCTTAGGAGCAATCGCAGCTGCAACAGCACCTGCACCTATTATGATGATTGTTAAGAAATACCGTACTAAAGGTGAACTAACAGATACATTATTACCTGTTGTTGGGTTAGATGATGCTGTTGGAGTTATTATATTCGGTATACTATTAAGTATTTCAGTAAGTTTACTTGGGGCAGAAGGAGAACATGCTGCAACTGGTGTATGGGCATTACTAGAAGGACCAATAGTTGAAATCGGACTAAGTATCCTAATTGGTACGATAGTTGGTGTTGGAACAGGTATAGCTGTTAAAACAATTGATCGAAATAGAGAACGAGAAGTTAAGAACTTAAATGTTTCTGTTATTGCTGTTTTAGTTACAACAGGACTTGCTTTATACTATGGTGGTTCTGCAATATTAACACCTATGATCGCTGGAGCAATTGTTACCAATATGATCAATAAGGATTGTTATGAAGTAGAAGAAAAAATAATATCTAGTTTCGTACCACCTATGATGATAGCATTCTTTGTAATTGCAGGAGCTGAACTTGATTTTTCTGTTTTATTAACAGTTGGTGGAGTAGGAGCGATGTACATTATTGGTAGAATTATTGGTAAAGTTGCTGGTTCATATGTTGGTTGTAAAGTTTGTAAATCATCACCAAATGTACAAAAATACTTAGGATTAAGTTTATTACCTCAATCGGGAGTAGCAATCGGGCTTAGTTTCGCAGCAGTAGCAGCGTTAACTAGCGCTGGATTCCCTGAATATGCGGCAGTAATTAAGAATGTAGTATTAGCTGCAGTACTAGTATTTGAACTATTCGGACCATTACTTGTTAAGATGGCATTCAAAGGGTCAAATGAAATTAGATACGAGGGGTAATCATGGAAAAATATAATGGACTATCGGAAATAACTGAAAATCATTTACATGGTCATTTAAATACATGTTCTATACAGTATGACAAGAAAGATGCAATATGCATTCATATTGAGTATAATGATGATGTGTTTGTTTATGATTACGATATGAGAATTGACAAAAAAAGTCATTCAACAGAATGCACAAATCACTATTGTCATAACCATGGAGCACAAACGAATTTGAACAAAAATAACGAATTTGAGCATGCAGTTGTAGATTATTTATTTCATAATTAAGAAAGACAATTAGATTTGTCTTTTTTTTTGTGTTTTTGAGTGTGTTTTATTTGAAAAAAAAACAAATATACCATACAATTTATATGTAAGTAATAATAAGGAGGAGACAATATTATGTCATATGAAAATGAATTTTATGTAACTGGTGCTAAAGTAGGGAAACCTGCACCTAAATTTGAAATGGATGCTGTATTACCAACGGGTGAATATTTAGATCGTTTTGGAAAAGTAAACTTAGATGAATTATTAGAACAAGGTAAATGGGTTGTATTATATTTTTACCCACTTGATTTTACATTTGTTTGTCCAACTGAAATCAAAAGATTTAATGCATTAACTGAAAAATTTGCAGAGTTAAATACAGAGTTAATCGCATGTTCAACAGATAGTGTATTCAGTCACTTAGCATGGCAAGAACGTAAAGATTTAGAAAGACTTAAACATATCCATGCGTCAGACAACAACCACGTTGTAAGTGAAGCATACGGTGTGCTTGATGATGAAAAAGGAATCGCTTGGAGAGGTACATTCTTTATCAGTCCTGACGGATTATTAAAAGCCGCACATGTTAACCATGGTGAAGGTGGAAGAAACGTTGATGAAGTGTTAAGAACATTACAAGTATTCCAAAAAGAAGTAGCTGGAGAAATGGTGCCTTGTGGATGGCAACCAGGAGAAGATACTCTATAAAAATTAAAGAGGCAAATGCCTCTTTTTTTATGGTATAATTTTCATCAGGAGGGGATTATATGATTTTTAACTTAATATTCCCAGTATGGATGTTGTTTTACTTTATACCATTTCTTATATTTATTGCAATTGTCGGAAATGTTGCAATTGATATAGGTGTTGTTAAGTTCATGACAAGGAATACTGCTGAGTACTTTGGTTACTTCAAATGGAATATACTTTTTACCATTTTGTTTGGATTTCTAGCTGATATTATTGGGGGAATAGCATTGACATTGACATACGAAATCACACCGAGTTCTATCAACTATTTTCACATTTGGAGTAATCCGATTAGTGTAATAGTTCACGTTGTGGCTATTCTGTTTGTAGGTGTGTTAATTTACTTCTTTAACTACTGGAATTACAGCAGCAGTAACTTAACCAAACAAGAAGTAATTAGATTATCACTTGCCCTGGCAATTATAACAATGCCATATACGTTTCTTATATCTGCTAGTATCTACTACTAGACTATAATTATATATAATTATATTTAATTTAGAAAAGGCCATTTTTCATTGTAAAGATGGCCTTTTTATATTATAATAACCATTGGTAAATTTGAGGTGATTAGATGTATAAAAAAGAATATGAAAAGTGGCTAGAGTTCGACGGCTTAGATAAAGAGTTAGTAGACGAACTAAAAGGTATGAGCGAGACTGATATTGAAGATTCATTTTACACTAGTTTGCAGTTTGGAACAGGTGGAATGAGAGGAATTATTGGTGCTGGTATCAACAGAATGAATAAATACACAATTAGAAAAGCCAATTATGGTTTTGGAAAATACTTAAGTGAAAAATATGAGGAAGTATCAAGAGGAGTAGTTATTGCTCATGATAATCGTCATAAAAGTGTTGAGTTCGCAAAAGAAAGTGCATGTGTACTTGCTAGTTTTGGAATCAAGTCTTACCTATTTGATAGTTTAAGACCAACTCCTGAACTTAGTTTTGCTGTGAGACATTTAAATGCGATTGGTGGAATCGTAGTTACAGCATCACATAATCCACCAAAGTATAACGGATACAAAATCTATGATGAAGATGGTTGTCAATTAGTACCTAGATACGCTGATCAAGTGATTGAACATGTTGAAAGTGTAAAGAATGTATTTGGAATTGAGTTTGTTGAGTATGATCAAGCCAAAGCACAAGGGTTAATTGAGATTATTGGTAGTGACATAGACAAAGCGTATTTAGAGATGGTAGACACAATTCAATTAAACAAGAAACCTGAGAAGGACTTGAAAATAGTGTTTACACCACTACATGGAACAGCTGCATTTATGGGTGTTGAAATATTAAAAAGAAATGGTTATAAAGTTATTCCAGTAAAAGAGCAAATGATTCCTGATCCAGATTTTGGGACTGTTGCAAGTCCTAATCCTGAGAATGCAGGTGCATTTGAGTATGCAATAAATTATGGAAAAGAACATAATGCCGATATTTTAATAGCAACAGATCCTGACGCTGATAGACTAGGTGTTGCAGTATTACATGATGGAGAATATCAATTATTAACAGGGAATCAAACTGGGGCAATAATGGTTGATTACATTTTAAGAACAAGAAAAGAACAAGGAACTTTACCTAAAAAAGGTATGGTTTACAATACTGTTGTTACTTCTGAATTTGGTGCAAAAATTGCAAAATCATATGGAATGAAAGTTGAGAGTACTTTAACGGGATTTAAATTTATTGGTGAGCAAGCTAAAATCATTGAAGATACAGATTTTGAATTTATGTTTGGATATGAAGAAAGCTACGGGTATGTAGTAAAAGACTTCGTTAGAGACAAAGATAGCATTCAAGCGTTATTGATGATTAGTGAAATCGCAAATATTGGAAAACCAAGTGGTAGAACATTGGTAGATTATTTAGATTATCTTTACAGTACATATGGATATTATATTGAGGATTTAGTAAACGTTGTTCTAGAGGGCGCAAGTGGGGCACATAAAATTACTGAAATAATGGAAGCATTTAGAACAAATGGACCAAAAGAAATTAATGATCTTACAATAGTGAAAGTAGAAGACTACTTAACTAGTAAAAGATATATTGGTAATAAAACTGAAGAGTTGACATTACCAAAGTCAAACGTACTGAAATTCTTTTTAAGTGATGGATCTTGGTTTGTACTAAGACCGAGTGGGACAGAACCAAAACTTAAGATTTATATAGGTGTGTTAAGTGACAACTTAGAATCTTCAAAAGAAAAGAACAAGGGCATAAAAGAAACGGTTGTTAACTTAGTAAACAAAATTTAGACGATTTAAGAGGACGTGATTGAATGATTAAAAAGTCAAGAAAAGTTAGAGATTACAAAGCTCTAACAAAAGCACTTCCTTCTCTTAGGTATGTTGATCCTGAATCAGTTTTCATACATCTTCAAAGTGGAAGATGTAAAACATATGAAGTATATGTTGAACCAGGAGCACATGTAAAATTAGGAGAAGTTATTGGTAAGAGATTCGGTGGTTTCTTTGAACAACCTATCCATGCAACGATTAGTGGTGTTGTTGGTGAAGTTACTAAAAAGTTTCATAGAACCGGACGTAAAGTTGATGTCATAGAAATTAGAAATGATTTTAAAGACACATACCACGAATCTATCGTGGACAGACCTGATCATGTTATTGAAGAACTAACTCAAGACGATTTCGTTGAAATCGTGAAGGAGAAAAGTTTGGTTGGTCTTGGGGGAAGTGGATTCCCTACTTATATAAAACTTGCAACAAAAGATAAAATCGATACTGTAGTGATAAACGCAGTAGAGTGCGAGCCTTATTTGAGTAGTGATTACCGTTTAATCTTAGAACATCCAGGTCGAGTTATTACTGGACTTAAATACATTATGCAAGCACTTGGTGTTAAAAAAGGTATGATTGCTATCAAAGGTAATAAAGATCCTTTATTCCAAGTATTGTCACAAGTATTAAATGTTCGTTTCCCAGAACTTAACATTGAAGTGGTTAAGGTTGGAAATTATTACCCTCAAGGTTGGGAAATTGAAATGTTCAAATCAGCTTTAAACATTGATATACCTCACGGTGTTTTACCAATGAAATATGGTGTTATTGGATTTAACGTTTCTACAGCGGCTGGTATATTTGATGCAGTTAAACATAATTTACCCGTTGTAAAAAGATACTTTACTTTAACTGGAGACGCGATTAAATTCCCACAGAATTACCGTGTTAGAGTTGGTTCAAGTGTCAAAGAATTAATTAAATTAAG
>NZ_CEXEES010000009.1:43453-47214 GCF_982632705.1 Candidatus Izemoplasma sp.
TGGTTGTAATGGGTGGACCTATGATGGGGACATCAATGACAAGTGATGATGTTATTGTATCTAAAACAACAACGTCTGTAATCATTTTGGAAAATGTAGAATATAAAGAGGAACCTTGTGTTAGATGTGGTAGTTGTGTTTATTCATGTCCTGTACACATTGAACCTGTTCAAATAATGAACGCAGTAAAAAGAAATGACAAAGATGTAATGAAAGGGCTTGAAGCTTTCAAATGTATTGAGTGTGGATTATGTGCGTATGTATGTACGAGTAAAATCCATGTGACTGATTACGTTCGTAAAGCTAAAAAGTTAATAGGGTGATTGATATGAACGTAGCGAACCCGAAGATTTTAAGAAAGACTTCACCTTATTTAAGAAGACCAAATGCAAATGTATCAAGAATGATGTCAGATGTAACAATCGCGTTATTGCCTGTATCAATATTTAGTGTTTACTCATTTGGTTGGAGTGCATTATTAATTATTGCATTGAGTATTCTTTCAATGGTAGTAACTGAATATGTGTATTACCAAGTCCAAGATTTACTTGATGGTGAGAAATTTAAATTTAAGAATAAGAGTTTCACATTATATAACTTCAGTGTAATTACGAGCGGTCTAATTTACGCTCTTACATTACCGGATCAAACTCCATGGTATGTAGTTATCATTGGTGGTGCACTGGGGATATTCTTAGCAAAACTGATATTTGGTGGAATGGGACAAAATGTCTTTAATCCAGCTGCAGTAGCTAGAGTAATTGTAGTTCTTGTATATATTACACATACTGCCTACTCACAGTACGCTGTGGTATTACCTGATACAACAGCAGGAGCAACTGCATTACAAATTGTTGCAAATAATCCTTTTAGTATTGACGCATTACAACATTATTCCTTTACGAATTTACTAATAGGTACAGGATTACCTGGGAGTATTGGTGAAGTAAGTGCGATACTGTTAATTCTTGGCGCTATATACTTAGCTGTTAGAACTAGTTTTGAAGTACGTATTCCGCTTGCAATGGTTGGAACTGTAGCGATTTTATCGTTTGCGGTTGGATTGTCGACGGGAATAGATCCACTACAATATATGTTATTCCATGTATTAAGTGGAGGGTTATTGTTTGGTGCAATATTTATGGCAACCGATCCAATAACTTCTCCAATCACAAAACCTGGGCGAATAGCCGCAGGATTTATGATGGGATTCATTACATTTATTATTAGAATATTTGGAGCGTATCCTGAAGGTGTTGTATTTAGTATATTAATTATGAATATGTTTGTTTCCACATTTGATTATCACAAATGGACAAACAGTAAATTTAGTGCAAAACGAGTAATATGGTTTAGTGTAATTGTATTACTATCTGTTGCTGTAACGTTAGTAGGTGTTTACTATGCTAGCTAAGTTAAAGACAGCACTGGTTTTATTGATTATTGGTTCAATAGCAGGTGGTCTTATTTATGTTGTAAATGAAATTACTGCACCTATTATCGCTGAGAATGAATTAGAGAGAAAGATTGGTTTCTACAGTGAAATATTCGATGTAGAACAAGAAATTGTGTATAAAGATTGTACAATTGATTCAGAAGATTTAGTACCTCTTGAAGGACAAACAGAATCTACGTTTGAACTTAGAGATGCTTGTCCTAGTGGTTTAACTGAAACGTTTATTTACGATAAAGTAACTGAAGAATTGATTGGAGTAGTATATTTTGGAAGTGAGAAAAATAGTTATGGTGATGTTGATGTTTTAGTTGGTATTAATGTAGATGGTACGATTGCCAACGTTGTAATCTCAGGATCAACAAATACACCAAACTTTGTTAAAGGAATAGAAAAAGATTATTTGTCACCATTTATGGGGCAAATGGCAGACTCTGAATTAATTACTTTTGACTCATCAACTGGTGCTTCTTATACATATGGTAGTGTTAGTGATGTTGTAAATGATGCAATTGCAGCATATAACGAAGGGAGTGATGAATAATGAATAAGAAAGAAAACTTCTTAAAAGGATTCTTTAAAGAGAACCCTATATTTGTCTATCTACTTGGTATGTGTCCTGCCTTGGCAGTAACGGCTGTGTTTGAAACAGCACTTGGTATGGGATTACTTGTAATCTTTGTATTAACAATGAGTAACATCGTTGTATCATTACTTAGAAATGTAATACCACATGATGTTAGAACACCAGCATATATTGTTATCATCGCAACGTTTGTTACAATCGTTGGTATGGTAAGTAAAGCATTTACGTATGATCTATATTTAGCACTTGGAGTATTCATTCCATTAATAGTTGTTAACTGTTTGATCTTAGGTAGAGCTGAAAGTTTTGCATCAAAAAATAAAGTATTAGATAGTGCAATTGATGGACTTGGTATGGGTCTTGGATTCACATTTGCCTTAGTTGTTATTGGAGTCTTAAGAGAGTTCTTAGCAACTGGTGGAATCATCTGGGGAGAGTTTTTACCATTCTTCGTAGATCAACCTGTGACACTATTTAGTTTAGATATGATTATTAATATATTTAGTAGTGATTTCGCAATCGCAGATTACGCTTTAAATATGTTCAGTTTGGCTCCTGGAGCGTTTATTGCTCTTGGATTAATACTTGCTCTAATTCAAGGAAAAAAAGCAAGACAAACAAAAAAAGAGATAGAAGCACAAAAAGCAAAAATTGCTGAATTAAAAAGAGTAGCACTGGCTAAAAAAGCTGCTGCAGCTAAATTAGCAAAGGAGGCGGCATAGTATGACATGGACAGTATTCGCAGTTGCGATATTTAACGCAATGTTAATCAACAATGTTATCTTAAAACAGTTCCTTGGTATTTGTCCGTTCTTAGGTGTTTCTAAGAAGAGTAGTAGTGCGGTTGGAATGGGTGCTGCTGTAACGTTTGTTATGGTTATTGCTTCACTTGTAACGTATGCTATTTATAGTTATGTACTTGTACCGTTTGGTATTGAATATATTTCAACAATTGCCTTTATATTGGTTATTGCTAGTTTGGTACAACTTGTTGAAATGATTCTTAAAAAATTCAGTAAATCTTTATATAAAGCACTAGGTGTGTACTTACCACTTATCACAACAAACTGTGCGATATTAGGGGTAGCTGAAGGTAATATTAGTAATATTTATACAGATTATGGATCTAGTGGTATGTGGTTGGCTGTATTTACAGCTCTTGGTACTGCGCTTGGATTTACATTAATTATATTTGCGTTCTCATCAGTACGTGAAAAATTAGAGTCTTCAAATGTTCCTGAAGCTTGGAAAGGTGTTCCTATTAGTTTAGTAGTTGCTGGTATTATGAGTATTGCTTTCTTAGGACTACAAGGTATCTTATAATGTTAGAATTCTTTACTAGATATTTAGGTATATTTATTGTTGCTGGGTTAATTGCCTTATATATAATCACATATACTTTAAACAAAAAAACACCAATCCCTGAAGAGTGTTTGGATGATATAGATAAAGCCGCTTGTAAAAGTTGTCATAACTTTGCATGTGCGCATAAATAGGTGATGATTATGTTAGCTATAACTTTAGAAGGACTGATTATACCGCTGTTGGTTTTAGGTGGAATGGGACTATTACTTGGTCTTGGTCTTGCGTACGCTGCAGATGTATTAAAGGTTGAAATTGATGAACGAATTGAAAAAGTTATTGAACTACTTCCTGGTTATAACTGTGGTGCTTGTGGGTACCCTGGTTGTGCAGGATTTGGTGAGGCAATTGTTGAGGGTG
>NZ_CEXEES010000010.1:0-11472 GCF_982632705.1 Candidatus Izemoplasma sp.
ATATATATATAAATAACACACCATATATGGTGTGTTTTAATTAGTGTATACTTACGTTATTTGAATTATTTATGATATAATGAATTGAAATAGATGGAGGTGAGTAAATGCTTAGTATTTTATTAATTTTAGGAGTTCTTATATTTCTTGGTGTTCTATCAAATGCATTTACTATATTGGCTTTATCTGGAATGATTATAGTTGTAGGGTATAAGTTTAAAGATTTATACAAAAAAGCATATATTTTTTATAGCATTGCTTTTGTAATTACCATTCTAGGAACTATATTTTACGAAGAATATTATAGCAGAATTATCCAAGGTGGATTACTTGGATATTCATTTATCCTAGTAGTGATGTTTGTAGGAGTTCTTCCAAACAAATCCATTCTATCAAGACACATTAAACGAAATCGAGGATCATTTAGTATCCTTGGGTTTATTTTTATAAGTAGCCATGCTTTTTTACATTTGTTTACACCATTTGGGGGTGTGAACCTTTTTGGTTTAGCAGCATTTGTGATTATGGTTCCACTAACAATTATTTCGTTTAGAATTATTAGACGTGAGATAGCTCCAAAAGATTGGTTTACAATTCAAAAAGCAGCGTATGCAGTTTATATATTATTGTTTATCCATTTGTTCATGGTTTCAAATACAGAGAACAGAGTAGTGTATGCTGTTCTAGGAGCTTTATACATAAATAACAGAGTATTGAAGGAGTTAAGAAAATGAGTTTATTAGAGAAGTTTATTTATACTGTGGTTGTCTTTTTAGGTGTTTATGTAATACTTAGTTTAACACTACGTTTATTCGAGATTACTAGCAGTTATAATTCACATATGATAGGTGGAGTAGTTGGTGGGGTTATGTCAATTGGTCTGTTTATGTATTTGTTAATTAAAAAGAAGTGATTTGTTTATAATTTTTGATATATCTTTTTATAAAAAAGATACCTTGTGATAAAATTTAAAAGGCTAAATGAGGAGGAAACAAGATGGTTGAAGTATTAAGTAGAGTGCAGTTTGCGTTGACAATTGCATTTCATTTTATTTTCGTTCCACTTACAGTGGGATTGATTATAATGATCGTTGTGTTTGAATACAAGCATTACAAGACAAAAGACGTTAGATATCAAAAACTGAGTAATTATTTTAGCGATATATTCGTTATTAATTATGCGTTTGGTATTGTGACTGGTGTAGCAATGACGATTCAATTTGGAACAAACTGGGGTAAATATAGTGTAGCAATGGGTGATGTATTTGGATCACCATTAATCTTAGAAGCGGTAGTTGCGTTTTTCTTAGAATCTACATTTACTGGACTTTGGTTATTTAGAAGACATACTATGTCTAGAAAGATGCGTTTAACAACGGTGAGCTTGATTGCGGTAGGAACTACGCTTAGTGCACTTTGGATTATAACTGCCAATGGGTTTATGCAGAATCCAGTAGGGGCTACGTGGGATCCAACAACAATGAAGATGACGCTTGATAATTTTGCGAAGATTGTGTTTAATCCATATGCTTGGTATATGTTATTCCACAATCATTTGAGTGCGATTATCTTAAGTGGATTTGTTGTGTTAGCAATATCTTCTTGGCATTTATTATATGGTAAGGAAAAAGACAAAGAAGTGTTTGCCTTAGCTGGTAAATTCGCAGCTTGGACAGTATTGATTGGTGGGATCGCAATAGCGATAACAGGTAGCCAGTATTTGAACTTCTTGAATTTGGTTCAGCCAGATAAAGTAGATATAATAAACGGTGTTGTAACTGGTGGTATTAAGACAGTTGTCAGAATAGCATTTGGGGTTATGATTACATTAGGGTTTACATTTATAACGTTTAGTTTATACACGGTTATATTCTATAAAAAATACAAAAAATCACCAACGTTACAGAAATACTTTATGTATTTAGTACCACTTCCATATATAGCAATTATTGCGGGTTGGATGGTTACTGAAATGGGTAGACAACCTTGGATAATATACGGAAAAATGTTAGTAGCAGATGGTATTAGTGATGTACCAGTAAGCCAAGTTTGGTTTAGTGTAATAAGTATTACTGTATTCTATGCAATACTATTTGCGATGGACTATGTATTAACAATGAATAGAATTAAAAAAGGGTTATTAGATAAAGATGGAGGTGACAGTGATGAGTCCTGAGACATTTGCTAGTATTTTATTTGGTTTTATCTCGTTTTCATGGGTTGTTTACTTAACGCAAGAATTATTCATTACTGGATCTAGTGCACTAAATAGAGTAGTTAGTAGTAATGAAGGTGAACGAAGACAAGTTCAAGTAGCCGCAGGAATCCACTGGGATGGAATTGAAGTGTGGCTGATCGCTTCACTTACATTGACATTTGCAGTATTCCCTCTCGCATTTACAACGACTTTAACATATTTATACGTACCATTCTTCTTATTAATCTTTGCGATTATAGGTCGTGGAATTGCAATTGAAATGATTTACAAATTAGATAGTAAAAGATGGGTTAAAAACACAGTTCTAATGTGGACGATATCTAGTATCTTGATATTCTTTATATTAGGTGTTTATATATCGAATCTATTTCTAGGATTACCAATCGCATATGATAGTGTAACTGGTGTTGTTACACAAGAAGCTGGGTTTATGTCAATCTTTAATGTGACAGGAATCAGTGGTGGACTATTGTTTCTAAGTTTATCTTTGATTGGTGGTAGTGGTTGGATATCATTATCAACAGAAGGAGAACTTGGTAAAAAAGCATTTAACTTTATTAAAAAAATAGGAATTATATATACAGCTCCAGTATTTCTAATGTTAGTATTTATGGGTTTCAATAATACAGATTCTTCAATCTTTATTGGAGAATTATTTACAAAAGCACCAGTACTGTTTGCATTACCAGCAATTACAGTTCTGCTTGCACTTCTAACAACGTTGTTCGCATATAAAGAAGATAGTTTAAAAACATTTATCTTCTCATTATCAACTATGGGTGTATTCTTGATTACTGGATTCATCGGACGCTTTCCATATATGGTGGCTTCTAAAATTGATCCAGACCTGGGAATTAGAACAATAGATGCAATGGTTTCAGCTAAAACAATGAATGTTGTGTTAGTTGCTCTTTGTATTTTCTATCCGATTATTATTGGATATCAAACTTGGAAATATATTAACTTTACTAAAAAAGTTAAATTTAATGATGAGTAAGGGGGAATAAATATGGCAAAGAAATTAATGATTATGCCTTCAGCGCGTAGTCGATATGTAAAAGATGAAAACATGAAATTGATTTATTCCTTACTATTATTTATTAGTGCGATTATGATAGTAACAAATTGGTATATGTATGGGTTCATGTATGGACTGAAACTGGTTCTTATGATTCTGGTTGGTTTATTTATAACCAGAGAAATGGAAATATTATTCTATACTCATGACAAGGATATTGACCGAGCACAAGCAAAAGAACTGATTCAGAAATCATATTACAAAGTAACTGCGTTACTGTTTATATTATTAATACCTGTTGGAACTCCGCTTTGGTTAACTGGAGTTGGAGCGATAATCGCTACGTTACTTGGTAAACTACTATTTGGTGGATTCCATCATATGGTGTTTCATTCAAGTTTAGTTGGGTACATCTTCTTAACAGAAGGATGGAGAGCACTTGTAAGTGGTGTGAAGTTTACTACAGCGTTTGATAATTATTTATTAAACTTAATCTTCAATAATGATTTCTTTAATAACACATTATATATCGGAAGGCTTTTTGGTGAAGCGAGTCCTGTGTTTAATGTGGATACCTATCAAACAGCTCTTAGTAATACATCGTCGATTCCATATTCAATGGAAGCAATCATGTTAGGTCTTGTACCAGGAATTACTGTGAGTGGATTAGTGTTACTTGGTATGTTATTGTTTATGATTATCAAAAAAACAGTAAACTTTATTCTTCCTATCACAATCATTGGAAGTTTCTTGGTTACTGCGTTTATTATTGGTGATTTCAGTTTAGAATTTGTAATGTATCAGTTGTTTAGTGGAATGTTCTTATTTGTTGTTGTGTTCATAACAACAGATCCAATAACCACTCCAATCCCAACAAAAGGTAAAATAATATTTGGGGTTATTGCAGGGGCATTAACGATGATAATCAGAAATGGTGTTCAATATGAAGAAGGTGTTGTATTTGCTGTATTGTTTATGATGATGCTGACACCGATGTTGAATCAAATGCTTAAGAAGAAACCTGTAAAAAAAGTACCTAAGAAAGATGTAGGTGCTTAATATGAAGAATTTTCAAGAAAAGTATAAAACAATTTATTTCGCATTATTCTTATTCGTAACCGTAGTATTTGTAACGGTTGTTGGTTATATAGGATTTAGTATCACAAATCCTATAATCGAACAAAATAACATTGATCGAATCAATGATAATATCGCATTATTATTTAGTGTTGAAGATGGATATGTGTCTAATTTAGATCTTGATTCAAACAGTAAGTACGCTGTTAAGAATTATAAGTATGTTATTGACATTTATGAAGTATTAAATAGTGATGGTGATGTACATGCTGTTATATATAATGTATGGGCTCAAGGTAGAAATGATAAAGTGAATGCCTTGATCGCTATTGATCCATATACAGACATCGTACTCGGTGTTGTATATTACAAACATGGTGAAACACCAAACATTGGTGAAAAGCATACAAGAGAGATATACGAACCATTAAATGGTGAAGTAGCTGGGATTGAACCATTACTTGGACAATCTGTAGTTGACGAAGTATATGTTCCTGAAATATCTGGAGCGACTGTTACTTGGGGAGCAATCAATGAAATATTTGCTCAAGTAAAAACACATTATCAAGCAGAGGAGGTGCATATCGATGGCAATTAAAAAGAGAAGAATTACTCCAAAACAAAATATTTTAAAAGGGTTGTTTAAAGAAAATCCAACATTTGTATTAGTACTTGGTATGTGTCCAACTTTAGGTGTTACTACTAGTTTAGATAATGCCCTTGGAATGGGACTTAGTGTTCTAGTTGTTTTGATATTAACAAACAGTCTTATCTCATTAATAAGAAATATTGTTCCTGCTGAAATAAGAATACCTGTTTACATAGTTCTTATTGCGTTAGTAGTTACATTAATTGAATGGTTCTTAGAAGCATATGTAAATGGATTATATAATAGTTTAGGTATCTATCTACCGTTAATCGTTGTTAACTGTATTATCTTAGGTCGAGCTGAGGCGTATGCTTCAGAAAACACCGTCTTCGATAGTTTGTTTGATGCGATTGGTATGGGACTTGGATTTACATTAGGATTATCAACATTAGCATTTACAAGAGAATTGTTTGGAACGGGTGGAGTTAAGTTATTAGGAATTCAATTCTTTGATGGTACAAACGCAGCTTCATTCTTAATTACTCCTACTGGAGCATTTGTAACACTTGGATTATTGATTGGTATTATTAATACAGTGCGAATTGATAAACAGAATAAGGCAAAGGCAATCATGGATGAAAAAATACGTGTTGCACTTGCGAAGAAAAAAGCGAAACAAGAAGCCTTAGCACAAGCACAACTTGTGAAGGAGGTGGCGTAAGATGAGTGATTTAATCGCATTGGCATTTACCGCCTTTCTTGTTCAAAATATTATCTTAAATCAATTCTTAGGGATATGTAGTTTCTTAGGAGTATCTAATAAAAGAAGTAGCGCTATCGGTATGGGGTTTGCAGTGTTCTTCGTTATCGTATTATCTAGTACTGTAACCTGGACTATATACTGGAACTTATTATACCCATACGGGTTAACATTTATGAGAACGATAGTCTTCATATTAGTAGTAGCAGCGATGGTTCAAATATTAGAAATGGCGATTAAGAAATTTGCACCACCTTTATACAGTGCACTTGGTGTTTATTTACCATTAATTACAACAAACTGTACAGTACTAGGGGTAGCAATTCTTAATATTCAAAATGAATTTACATTTAGTGAAATGTTAGTATTTAGTGCATTTACAAGCTTAGGATATACTGCTATTATTATTACATTCAGTTATATCAGAGAACAAATGCATAAAGCTCCAATCCCTGAAGGATTCAAAGGAATCCCAGCTGGATTAATCGCCGCAGCGATTATGAGTTTATTATTTAAAGGATTCGTAGGTTTAATCTAATGAATATTGATTGGTTAGATTTACTAAGAGCAGTAGGTATGCTTGGAGGAATCGCGATTATTCTAGGACTGGCAATTGGTATTGCGAATAAATATCTAGAAGTAAAAGCACACCCTCTAGTAGAAAAAGTATATGATGCATTACCACATTTTAACTGCGGAGCATGTGGGACACCTGGGTGTATGGCAAATGCAGAAGAGATTGTATTTAGAAATCAACCTCTTACAAGTTGTAAACCAGGAGATGCAGTAATGAGAAAGCAAATTCAAAGTATGCTTGACGATTATAAATCAGGAAAACTTGTATTTGAGAATGATCCATTAAAAAAAGAAGAGTCTTAGGACTCTTTTTTATTTGATATTGACATTGATTTCAATCTAATCTATACTTATGTCATAGTGTACTAGTTAAGTAGTACAGTGGAGGTGCTTTATGAAAAGAGAATATTTAATTCAAAAACCAGTTTACATCATATATCTACTAACATTTCTTCTAATGTTGGTTTTTTCTTTATCCTTTATTTTGTTTGATTATGATGTACCAGGTTCAAATAGGATGCCAACTACAATAGTAAGTACTGCGACAATGATAATTGCTGGATTCCTAATATTTACTATGTTTTTACCTGGACTTATGATTTCTAATGATAATAAGATGTTCTACATCAACATAGAAGAGGGGAGAACAATGGCTCTTATATATAAATGGATTGGAGCAGGAATCGCATTAATCGTAGGAGTAATATTATATATATTGTTAGCCGAAGTTCAAATGTTCGCATTTAGAGATTTGATTTCTGGAGATGAAATGCAAGCAGATTTTATCTTTTCTAGGATACCATACGCTATTGTTATTCCAGTTATATTATATTGTGGTAAGCTACTATTTACACATTCAGTTCTTAGGCACTATGTTAACAAAACATATATTGTGTTGTTAACTATTATAATTGTGCTGTTCAGTCTAGCTGCTTTATGGGTTTATATTGTATCATTTGCTGCCAACGAAGAGCTTGGAAGTAATGTATATAATCGATTTAAATTAATTACATATCTAATAATTATTTTATCATTTGGAGTTGATTTCTATCTAATGAAATATGGTGATGTACATGATTGAGTTTAATAAGAATAGACCTATATACCTTCAAATAAGTGAAGATATTGCGAATAAAATGTTAAAAGGAAATCTTGTACCTGGTGACAAACTGCCAAGTATAAGAGAACTAGCATCTATTTATACAGTTAACCCAAATACCATTCAAAAAGTGATGCATCATCTATCTAGTTTTAACCTAGTAGAAGTAGTAAGAGGGATTGGGACAATTGTATCAAAATCAATATATATTGAAATGTATAAAAACAAGTTGATTGAAAAGGATGTATCTGAGTTCATAAAAAAAATGAAAAATCAGAACTACACATATGAAGACGCTATTACTAGGATTAAGGAGAAGTGGGATAAATGATTATACATAAGTTAGTTAAGAATTATGGTTCTAAGGAAGTGTTAAATATTGACACCCTAGATCTTAGAGAAAAAGGAATCATTGGTTTGATAGGTGTTAATGGTTCTGGTAAAACGACATTGTTTAAATGCTTGGGGAGGTATTTACAATCAAGAGTCGAACTGAATCAAAAAGTTAAGATATCCTATTTTCCAGATATGGAGCATTTCTTTAGAGTTAAGATAAGCTACTATATTGAAATACTACTCGCAAGTTATTCTGATTTTAACAAGACTACATTCTTAGAAGTTTTGGAAGAGGCAAAAATTGATTCTAATAGAACCATCAAATCACTTAGTAGAGGTGAAAAGATTATCCTGAATCTAGCAACTACAATCTCAAGAGATACTGATATGTATCTTATTGATGAATTGTTCTCTAATATTGATTTTGAATCTAGAGAATTGATCACTGAATTAATAGTTAAATATGTAAATGTAAAAGAAAAAACCATCATTATTTCAAGTCATGAAATAGATGATGTTGAACGTATACTTGATTATGCAATGGTTCTTCATAATAGAGATGTATCAAAAATAGAAACAATCAACAACATTTTATTAGAGCATGGTTCAATGCTAAAATGGTTTGAACATAAAGTTGGGGTGAACTAGATGAAAAACATACTTGCACATATACGATTTAATTTAGTAAGTAATTATGTAATATATATAGTATATGCTTGTATATCTACATCGATATATTTTTTTGGAGCTTTGATATTGTATTACCCAGAAAATTATGGATTGTTGTCTGAATTGTTTGGACTAATATTTTTAAGTAATATAATGATATATCCAGGCATTGCTTTATTTCTAATACTAAGAAAGACATCTTTACATATGACCCTAGTACTAGGTAAATCAAGGTTCATACCAGTAATAATATCAATCTTGAGTATCTACTTTTTAACAGTTATAATTTCATTAAACTTAAATGCATTAGAAGGTACTTATGGTTCACCCGAGTTGTTAGATTTGATTAGAGTTGCAATACCAAGTATGTTGATAGCTATTAATATTCATATGCTTAGCTACTATCCAATTCAACAGTTATCAAAAGAAATGGTAATTAAGACAACTGCAGTTTTACTAATTGTCTTTATTCTATACATAATTGCAACATCAATATCAATGAAGGTGTTTGAGACAGATATATATATGGCAATGAATATTGAAAAAGGGATTTCATTAGTGTTCTTCAATTTAGCACCACTAGCACTATTCATTATAGGATATAAGAAGGCAAACGTATGATTAAATATGCAAACATAAATAAGAAATACTCAAAGTTTGATTTGCAAATTAATGAGTTGATATTAGACAGTCCAGTTACAGCTATTCTAGGGCATGTTGGTTCTGGTAAAACAACTTTACTGAAAACATTAATCAAGGCAAATAACGGAACATATACAACGATATCTAATCCAGTTGTTATCTTTAAACCAGATGTGAGCCAAGTACCAAACAATTCGATAAATGTTCTTATGGGGTTTTATTCATGTTTCTATAAATTCGATAAAGACAAGGCGAAGAGATTGCTGAGACAGTTCAATATTGATTTATATACTAAATATAATAAGCACTCATATGGTCAAAAAGATATAATTACAATAATACTAACAATGTGTTCAGAAGCGGATTTATATATTTTAGATGAACCGTTTTCTAGGATTGATCCAATCAATAGAAAACTTTTAACAAATCTGTTAGTAGATGAGATTAATGATGAATCACATATATTAATCGCATCACATGAGCTTCCAAATATTGAAAGACTTGTTGATTACATATACCTACTGAAAGATGGTGAAGTAATTTCTGAAAGACATATTGATGAATTAGAGAATGAAAGTTCAATAAAAGAATGGTACAGAGAAGAATATAAAAAGACATCAAATTGATGTCTTTTTTAATTTCCTTAGTTCATAGTTTGTATATAAATAAATAATTAGTACTGCGCTCCAGTTGATGATTACAATACCCCACCATACTCCGTATATTCCTAAGCTCAATGTTGTTCCAAGGAAGAAGAACAAGATGAATGGGAATATCTGTCTATATACACCAATAATGATTGTGAATTTTGGTTTTTTGATACCTTGTAATACAGATACGTTAATATTTAGTATAACGTATGTAGTAAAGGCGATTGCTTCAATTCTTAAATAGATTGCTCCTGCACGGATAACATCAGGATTATTATCAAATAGTGAAATAAAGAATGGGGCAAACGGTACGATGATCACTGTAGCAATCAACATGATGATAACTCCGTATAAGGTTGCCTTGTTTCTTGTCTCTTTGATCCGATCATAACTCTTAGCTCCAAACGATTGTCCAACTATGCTTAACGCAGCGATATTTAATCCGATAGTTGGGATAAGAGCAATCTGTTCAATTCTCATTGAAACACCATAAGCAGCTATTGTATCACTACCACCATATCTTAGTACGAAATAGTTAATGATAAACACACCAAGCGCAATCGTTGCGGTTGATAATGTTGAAGGTATTGCCTGTGACATTAGTTCTTTTATCGTTTTAAGTTTTATAGTAGCTTCTTTATATAACTCTAGTTTAAATGCGTTAGAACGCAAAACATTGTATGTTAGATAAACTGTACCAATACCTTGTACTATTACAGTAGCTAATGCGATTCCTTGTACTCCCATTGCTGGGATGAACCAGAATCCAAGAACAAACATAGAATCAAGTAGGATGTTTACAAAGAATCCAATAATTAAAAAGTTCCGAAACGGTTTTGTATTTCCTTGTGCATTTAAGAACCCGTTGATCACATAGTTTAAAACAAAGAAAATAGTTCCAAATAATATTGTATAGGTATAATCTAATCCGATTTGAAGGACGTTTCCTTCCGCTCCAGTTAATTCAAATAGTTGTTCAATGAATAACGGAGTAATGAATGGAATAGATAGTCCAAATAGAATTCCTAAGAACAATGCATTCTTAGTATACTGATGTAGTAATAAAGAATCTTTTTTTCCGATTGCGATTGCACTTAAAGCAGTGGTACTGTTTCCAAGTCCCATACTAATTGAGATTAGTAAGAAGAAAATTGGAAAACTAATTGCCATTCCGGCAATTGCATCAGTTCCTAGATACCCTGCAAAGTAAGTATCTACAACGTTAAATAGTGTATTAAACAGAAAACCAATACTAGCTGGAATAGCGATTTTTTTAAAGTGTTTGTTTAGTGAACCTGTGACTAAATTGTTGTCATTCATTGTATCACCTCTACTTTAGTATACTTATTTTTATTTGTAATTTTTCTTAATATGCACTATAAGAATTATATCTAAGATATAAGGTAGTTCCATTAACAAATTAGTATCCTTTCATACAAGGGTTTTCATTTTTTTTTGAATTTACGTATTTTTTGTAAAAAACAGTTAAAAATACGGTATAATATAGTTAACGCAAATGATATTAACAACTTTAGGAGGAGATTATTTATGAAGCAATACGATGTAGAACATTTACGTACAATAGCAGTTGTAGGAACTACTGGAACAGGTAAAACTTCGTTCATGGAATCGGTTTTATTCGTTACCGGAGCGAAAGATAAAAAAGGAACAGTAGAACAAAAAAATACGACTTCAGATTTTACAAATGAAGAAAAAGAACATCAAGCATCAATTTCAACAAGTTTGATACCCGTTGAATACGGGGATTACAAATTTAACTTTTTAGATACTCCAGGAAATAGAGAACTTGTGAATGAAGTATATCAGGCTTTAGGTGTT
>NZ_CEXEES010000010.1:11482-46894 GCF_982632705.1 Candidatus Izemoplasma sp.
GTTAAAGGTGCTGTACTTATAGTAGATGGACAAAAAGGTATTGATGTTGGTACGGAACAAGTATTAGCAGATTTATCAGAAAGAAATATTCCAACATTAATCTTTGTTAATAAAATGGATAAAGAGAATGTAAAGCATGAAGAATTAATTGCTAAGTTGAAAGAAGTAATTGGTCTACAAGCTGTACCGTTCTTATACCCAATAGTTAAAGATGGAGACTTCAATGGTTATGTAAATTTAGTTGATATGAATTCTAGAGTATTAGAAGGAGATAAGATTGTTGAAAAACCTATCCCTGAAGATATGGTAGACATGGTTGCTGAAATGAGAGATAACATTGTTGAATCTGTAGCAATGAGTAGTGAAGAATTGTTAGAGAAACATTTTGGTGGAGAAGAATTATCATATAATGAAGTTTGTGGTGGATTACGTGATGGTGTATTAAGTGGAGACTTAAAACCAATCGTATTTGGATCACTTAAGAAAGATATCGGTGTTCGTGACATTATGCATATGTTAGCAATGTTTATGCCGGCACCTAATGATTTAAAACCAGTAGAAGCATCAGATCCTAAAACTGGTGAAGCAGTGGAACGTTTAACTAAAAACGGTGAGCCATTTAGTGGATACATCTTTAAAACAATTATTGATCCATTTATTGGACAAATGAGTTTTGTTAAGATTTTTAGTGGACAATTAACTGGTGGACAAAAAGTAGTTATTGGAGATTCAGATAAGGAAATCAAAGTGAATACAGTGAACTTATTAAGAGGACATGATCAAATCGATGTAGACATCTTAAATAGTGGTGACGTTGGTGTTATTACAAAAACAGATGAAATCTATACTGGTTGTACAATATCAGATCCTAAGAATCCTGTTGTACTTAAAGGTGCTCCAATTCCGAAACCTACCATTTATGTTGCAGTACATCCAAAAGACAAAAAAGGGGAAGATAAAATATCTTCTGCATTAAAGAAATTAACAATTGAAGATCCTTCATTTGAATATAAACGTAATCGTGAAACTGCGCAATTATTAATTGGTGGTCAAGGGATGCAACACATTAATATCATTTTAGAAAAACTGAAGAATCAATTTAAAGTTGATGTTGATATATTCGAAACTAAAATCGTATATAGAGAGACAATAAAAGCTAAAGTTGAAGCTGAAGGTAGACATAAGAAACAATCAGGTGGTTCAGGACAATTTGGTGTTGTTAAGATAAGATTCCAACCATTGAATCCGAACGAGTCAGAATTTGAATTTTCAGAGGAAATTCATGGAGGTAGTGTTCCTAGAAACTACTGGCCTGCAGTAGAAAAAGGATTAATTGATACTTTCCAAGAAGGACCATTAGCTGGGTTCCCAGTTATAGGAATCAAAGCAGTTTTATATGATGGTGGATACCATGATGTAGATAGTAATGAACTTTCATTTAAACTAGCTGCTAGATTGGCATTCAAAAATGCATTAGAGAATGCAAAACCAACATTATTAGAACCTATCATGAAACTAGAAATCGTTGTTAAAGACGACTATGTAGGAGATGTAATGGGTGATATTAATAAACGTCGTGGTCAAGTAGCGGGTATGGACCCACTTGCTGGTGGACGTCAAAGAATAATCGCAGAAGTTCCAGAAGCTGAAATAGTTTCATATACATTGGATCTACAAGCTATGACTCAGGGAACAGGATCATTCCAACTTGAGTTTGTACGTTATGATGAAGTACCTAGAGCTATGCAAGAAAAACTAATACTAGAATTAAATAGAGATAAAGAAGAATAAAAATTATAAAAAAGACAATCCTTGATTGTCTTTTTTTTATAAATTAGGTATAATTTTGATAGTCAAACTATCAAAGGAGATAATTATGAAAAAGAGTAAGATAATAACAATTAGTATTATATTAGCAAGCTTATTATTGAGTATGTTTGTATTGTTCACACCGATTCCAAATAGTGAAGATGAGTCTGTATTCAATACAAAAATAGCGATTGAACATATCGCAGAAATCTCAAGAGATTCACATAGTGTATTTGATCCTGTTGCACATGAGGACGTTAGATTGTATTTAAAAGAGCAGTTAGAAGAGTATGTAGGTGCATCTAATGTAACTGAATATCATTACGATAGTAGTGAGTTTGAAGACAGTGATGGGAATCCTATTGAATACGATATAGATAACTTACTTGCGGTTATTCCTGGTAACAGCGATACTGCGATATTGATTGTAGCTCACTATGATAGTAGAGGGCATATTGGTAGAACCGGAGAACTAGGGAATAGTTATGGAGCTGCTGATGATGGATATGGATTAGCTGTTTTATTAGAAATTGCCAGATTATATGGTGATAGAGATTTAGAAAACACAATATATATATTAATGACAGATGGAGAAGAGACTGGTTTGTTTGGAGCAAGCAAAGCAGCCGAAGAACCATTTATGGATAATGTAGGGTTTGTTATAAACATAGAAGCAAGGGGTGTAAAAGGACCTGCTTATATGTTTGAAACATCTGTGAATAATGACAAAGTAATTGATTTCTATAAGAACGCAGATTTAGAAGTTAGTTATAGTTTAGCAACTGCGGTCTATACTGTAATGCCAAATAGTACAGACTTTACTGAGTTTTTAGCTGTTGATAAGCAAGGTGTAAACTTTGCGGTATTGAATGGGTTGTTTAATTATCATACACCGTATGATAATCTAACGTATATCAACCCTTCAAGCATTGAACATTATGGTGTTCAAATTATTCCAATGATAGAAGAATTTACAACAAACGAAATATACAGCGATGTAGAATACTTTGTTGGAGATAGTAATCAAGTGTTCTTCACGTTCTTACCAGGTATCTTTATTTCTTATGGTGAAGGGTTTGGGACTGTTTTACATATCTTATTCTTTGTTGTTTTATTAGTATTTATGGGGTTTGTTGTTTACAAGAAACAAACGACAATTACTCATATATTAAAAGCACTTGGAATCAGTTTTGGATTAATTGTAGTAGCGGTTATCGATGGAAGTATCGTTGCAAGAATAATAGCATTTATCAGCAAAGTACCTTATAATCTTACCTATGTAAGAACTAGTATCGGAGATATTCCATCATTATTAACACTTGTTTGTTTATTTCTTGGGTCTTTATACTTATACAATAGTTTTGTGAAAAGTAAAGAAATGAAGATTGCCCTTATCGGAGTTGGAGCATTTATCAACTTACTACTAGCAGTTGTAACAGGACTTGTGTTAAGTGGTGCAAGCTTCTTATTCTTGATTCCTGGATTTAGTGGAATTATATTGGTTGCTATGATGACTGCTTGCAGATCAAATAAAGTTAAAAAAGTATTGGTAGGTATCATAATATTTATTAATATATTGATTATAACTCCAATATTATATAGTTTATATCTGGCGTTAACAATAGGTGGTTTACTGGCACTGGGTGCTATCTTAGTATTCTATATATTTGTACTCGTTCCAGCAATTACAATATCAAATGAATAAAACCCAATTTTGGGTTTTATTTTTTTTAGTTGTTTAGTATAATGTTTATTAAGGAAGTGATGCATCATGGATTTTTTCAGAAAGTTTTTGTTTGATGGATTTCAAAGTGGAGATTATACATATGGCACAGTCCATATCTTTTCAATAGTATTTCTTATGAGTTTGGTAGTGATTAGTATTGTTTTATTAAGAGGGAAAGATAAAGCTCTGATTAATAGAATAATGAAAGGACTTGCTATATTTACGTTGTTTGTTTATATTACTAGACACTTTGTAAATTCGATAGAAGATGGAAAGTATTTATATAATTTTTGGCCATTCTATATATGTAGTTTGAATACTGTGTTTTTGTGTATCTGGATTATATTTGATTTTAAGTTTATGAAAGATTTCTTTATCATCACTGGAATGTTTGGTGCGATATTAATGTTTGTTGTACCAGATGGAATTTTTGTGGATAGATATATGACAATAAATATATTTGATAGTTTAATTTCACATTTTACAATCTTCTATATTCCATTGGTTCTGTTATCTACACGAACGTACGAACTAGACATAAAGAAATCATGGCAAGTATTATTAGGGTTAGGAATCACGGTATTTAACGTTGAAGTATTACAACGAGTTTTATTTAATAGAAGTGAAGATTTTCTGTTTTTAAGAGGTACATTGCCGTTTACGATTGAGGGAGTACCGCAGTATTTAATTATGGTGATATCGATTGTAATCGTTGTATATATTGTATATTTCTTGAACTACTTACTATGTGGTAAGTTAGAGCAGTTAAGAGAGGATTTAAAATTAAATTAACCTTTTTAAAAGGTTTTTTTAATCCAGTTTTAATAATGATTTACATGTGTTATAATACAAATGAAAATGAAGAAATAGGTGATTTAGTATGAAAAAAGGAAATTTAATATATGGACAATCAGGTGGTCCATCTGCAGTAATTAACGCAAGTGCTTACGGAGTTATAAAAGAAGCAATTCTAAATACAGATGTGGAACAAGTAATTGTGATGAGCCACGGTATAGAAGGTGCGTTAGAGGAAGAGTTTCACACATTAGAAGACTATGTTGATCAATTAGAGTTATTACCAAATACACCAGCATCAGCATTTGGTAGTTGTCGTTATAAATTAAAAGATGAGGATTTAGCTCCACTTGTTGAAATATTCAAGAAAAATAACATAAGATATTTCTTATATAACGGTGGAAATGATTCTATGGATACTTGTGTTAGAGTAAATGATTACTGTAAAGAAGTTGGATACGAGTTATACGCAATTGGAATTCCTAAAACAGTTGATAATGATTTACCATTCACAGATCATACTCCTGGATTTAGTAGTGCTGCAAAATATATCATAAATACAATAATGCAAATTAAACTTGATTCTCAAGTATATAAAAAGGGTAAAGTTACAATCGTTGAAATTATGGGAAGACATGCTGGTTGGTTAACAGCTAGTGCAAGTGTTGCTACAAAAGAAGGTAGTGGACCGGACCTTATTTATTTACCAGAAAGAAACATAGATATTGATACATTCATTAAAGAAGTTGATGAAGTATATTCAAGACAAAATAACTGTTTAATCGCAGTGAGTGAAGGTGTCAAAGATATGAGTGGAAACTTCATTGGTATGATGAATCAGAAGAAAGATGCATTTGGCCATACACAACTTGGTGGAGTTGCAATAACTTTGGGTAGTATCATTGAAGAAAAATTAGGACTTAAATATAGAGCTGTAGAATTAAGTACTGTTCAAAGATCTGCTTCATTTATGAGATCTAAAACAGATGTGTTAGAAGCTATCGAAGTTGGACGTGAAGCAGTACGACGAGTTACTAGTAAAGAAACAGGTAGAATGGTTGTTATTAAGCGTATAAGCAATGAACCATACTTAGTAGAATACGACACTCATGATGTTCGTGAAATCGCGAATTTAGAGCAAATTATTCCTGATTCTATGATCGGGGAAGATAACGTTACAATGACTCAAGAATTCTTTGATTATATCTATCCATTAATCGATGGAGGGTACAAACAACATTATTCTAGAGGTACTCAAGATTTCTTCCAAATTAATAAAGATAAAAAGACAGTCTAAACTGTTTTTTTTTTGGTATAATATATAGTGATATGGAGATGATATTATGATTTTTACTGTTTCATCCAAAAAAGAGTTAAATGATTTTGTCTATTTCGTTAAGAAACTGTATAAAGATAACGCACATTATGTGTACCCTATTTTCTTTATGCAGAAGAAAGAATTAAGTGAATTGGTTTTAAAAGAAAAAACATACAAGGCAATACTGTATAAGAAAAACAATAAAGTATTAGGACGATTGTTGTACACTGTGGATTACTCTAAAAAGCAAGAAAAGGATATTTGCTATTTCAGTCATTTTGAGTGTGTCAATGATCCGTATGTATCTAATGCATTGTTCTCTAAAATGGAAGAGGATATGAAAGAGTGGAATGTTAGCTATAGTGAAGGCTCTTTTACACCGTATGATCCAGATACTAGACGAGGAATTATGATAAAAGGATTTAATAGTGATCCTTCTATTTTTACAAGTTATAATTTTGAGTATTATAATGACCTAATTAATACATATGGGTTCAAGAAAGCAATTGATACAGTGTTGTTGAATGCACTTGTAAATAAAGATTCTAAGAAAAAGCTTAAAACTTTTTCTAAGTTTTTCATGAGATCTCACGATGTACTTGTTGAAAGTATAGATATGAAAAATTTAGAGAATGATTTAAAAGATGTTAAATCGATATTAGATATCGCAACAAATGAGATTGTATATCAGGATGCACCATCATATGAATTGATTGAAAATGCTGCAAGGCAGATGAAATCTTTTATTAATCCTGATTTTGTTAAAATAGCACGTGAACCAGAAACAATGAGGCCAATTGGATTTTGTTTGGTTCTTCCAGATTTTAATCAGGTCTTTAAAGAAACCAGAGGAAAACTGCGTCCATTTAAAATGATGAGATTGAAAAAATCTATCACAAGAGCACGCGGGATGATGCAGTATGTTATTCCCGAATACCAAAGTACTGGTTTGATTGCTCATATGTTTAAAGTGATTTACGATGAATTTGAGAAGCATGGAATAACTACATTCGAAGCTGGTACGATGATGGAAGATAATCCTAATCCGATTAATCTATTCAAGAAGTTCGGTGGAGACATTATTAAGATATATCGTTTATACGGGAAGGACTTGGGACAATGATAATAATTATACTTCAAGGAATTGCTGTGTTCTTAGTACCGTTTATGATTATTAAGTATTCTAAATTTGTATTAACTAGATTTATAGGAACAATAGGGATGGCGTATTTATTAGGGATAATAGCAGCACTGATTATTTATCTTTTAAATAATCTTGGTGTATCGATTACTCTTAATGCCGATGTTGGACAAATCAGTAGTTTTGTCACAATATCTATCGCAATTCCTTTATTATTGTTTTCAGCTAACTTAAAGGAAGTTAAGAAATTAAGTAATACTGTCCTGAAATCATTTCTATCTTTAGCTGTATCGGCTGTTGTAGTAACGGCTTTGGTATTTTATGTATATGGGAAACAAATGGAATTTGGAGCAGAATTAAGTGGTATGGCAATCGGATTATATACAGGAGGAACACCGAATTTAAATGCAATTGGTAATATCTTTAGTTTACCAACAACTATTATCGCAACTGCAAATGTAAGTGATATGATTATTGGAGCTGTATTTTATATTTTTTTATTGTTAGCAAGTAAACCGTTACTTAATAAATTTTTACCTTATAAAGAGGAAACATATTTAAAAGAGGATTCTGATATTAAAAATATTGACGATGTAGAAGTTGCATCGTTTAGAATACATAAAAAATTAGTGAGTAGTACATTAATTGCATTTGGAATGGCAATTGTATCTGCGGTTGTTGGTTTGGTAGTTTGGATTCTACTAGGCAGCAAAGATGGAACGATGTTTGATATACTTGTTCCAACATTAATGATAGGTGTTACTGTCTTTGGGATTATCGGTTCATTCAATAAAAAGATCAGAGAAACAAAAGGAATGAATGTGGTTGGACAATACTTTATTTTAGTGTTTAGTTTTGCGCTTGCTTCAAGTATCGATTTTTCAGAGTTACAAGGAGCGTTCAGTGATATATTAATATTATATGGAGTTATAACTATTTTAGTGTTTATACTTCATGTATTGATCAGTAAAGCATTGAAAATAAATGCTGATTGTACAATCGTAACATTAACAGCAGGATTATATGGTCCTGCCTTCGTACCAGCAATAACAAATCAGATAAAGAATGACAACTTAACAGTACCTGGATTAATAACAGGTGCAGTTGGTTACGCAATAGGAACAATACTAGGGGTATTACTAGCATTGCTTTTCTTAGTATAGGGGTGATTAGATGACAATACTTAATCAATCGGCAAAGATAGAAAAAATGTTTGAATCCATTAAAGGAGTTTGGTGGGTTAAAAAAGAAGCTGGAGAATATAATGTTTATTTGAATGATGATTCTTCTTATATTTATGGTGCAACTGCTGAAAAACTTGGAAGTGATCATATTTATGGTGAATCATGGATGGAAACATATAATAAACTGTCTAGTCAGAATCACGATTACAAGGAAACGTTGGATAAAAACAAAAGCCAGTTTATGGATGTTTTGAATGGAACAATTAAAAAGGCTTCTTATAGAGGGCCGTGGCTTGATGATAATGGGAGAATAATTTTCTTAGAACACCAAGTATTCTGCATTGAATCTGATACAGATGGTTCATCGAGGATTGTAGTTGGTCTAACGATAAATGACTCTGAAAAAGCAAATGTTAAATCACTGTATTCAGATTTGGAAGAATTAACTAAACATCTTCAACTCGCAAATGAACACGCAGTTGACTTAGCTAATTTACTTGTTTGGACAATTGATTATGACAAAGTAAAAGATGGTAGTCTATTTTTGTGTAACAAGCAATATCAAACAGTGTTAGGTCTTGAAAATGATGAGTATGGATTTGTAAGATTTAGTGATTTTATTAAATCTCAGTACCCAGATGAACACGGGGAAACTTCAATGAAGTTTCTATTAGAGGAGTTTGATAAAACACAAGACAATAAACAAGATGAATTCTTGAAAATTGTAGTGAAACATCAAAACCTTATTACTAATGAAGTCGTCTACCTAGAGCACTACACAAGAGTAGAAGAACGTTATATTGATGGACGATTGAAACGAATTGGTGGTTACATTGTTGATATTACTGAAAGAGTTAGCATGGAAGAAACTAATAGATTACTTAACGAAGAAAATTCAAGGTTATTATCGGCGAATAAACTTGCTGTAAAATCTGGTAAAGTAATGATATGGTATATCAATTATGAAACAATGGAACATGGTACTGGATATGGAAACGCTCTATTGTTTGAAAAACTTGGTATCGAAGCAACGAATAAGCACTTCTTTAAAATCAGTGATTTTCAAGGAACTGTAGTTACCGATGATGAAGAGGGGGTTGAGTTAGCCAAAGTGTATCTTGAGAAACAAGACTTAGTAAGAGCGAACAAACTTCAAACATTTGATCATGTGCTTGTTAAGCATAGAAACAAGAAGACAAAGGAGATATTCTATTTAGAACATAGTTTTGAGTCTGAAAAAAGAGATGACTCAGGTCTTTTAAACATCCGAGGTGGATTCATGATGGATGTGACTGCGGAGACGTTATCTAAAAAGAAAATCGAATATCTTTTATATCACGATGTTATTACGGGGCTTTATAACAGACACGCATTTGAAGAATATAATCAAAAAGATAAATTACCAAAAGAATACTCATTGATACTTTCAGATATTGATGGCCTTAAGTTTATCAATGATGCATTCGGACATATGCAAGGTGATTCAGCGATTATGGAATTTGGACATTTATTACACACTTCATTTGAAAAGGATAAATGTTTCAGAATTGG
Organism: Candidatus Izemoplasma sp.; assembly: GCF_982632705.1. Taxonomy (NCBI): domain Bacteria; kingdom Bacillati; phylum Mycoplasmatota; class Mollicutes; order Candidatus Izemoplasmatales; family Candidatus Izemoplasmataceae; genus Candidatus Izemoplasma; species Candidatus Izemoplasma sp. Next base: position 21,007 of record NZ_CEXEES010000010.1, read on the forward strand.
TGGAGATGAGTTTGCTGTTATAACGAAAAACATAGATGAAAAAGCGTTATATGAAAAACTTGAACATATCAAAAAGCAATTAAGTGAAAAAAGGGACAATACATTTGTATTCAATTTCTCGTATGGGTTTGGAAGCAATGATTCAGGAGAAAATAGTTTCAACGAAGTGTTTCGATTCGCTGAAAATATAATGTATCGTAGAAAGCTAAGTGAAAGAAATAGTAGAAAGAGTAAAACATTAGAAACGGTGCTTGAAACGTTGAATGTTAAAACTGAGGAAACAAAAGATCACTGTGATAGATTAAGTAGTTTAGCTGTAGAGACAATGAAATCACTTGGATATATTAGACTGTACGAACATGATGATATGAAACTATTATGTAGAGTTCATGATGTTGGTAAAATTACCATTAGTGAGGAAATCTTATCCGCACCTAGATCTTTAACCAAAGATGAGTACATAAAAATCCAATCTCATAGTGAGGCTGGATATAAAATAGTGAGAAACATTGTAGATAGTGATAAAATTGCTGAAGGTGTTTTATATCATCATGAACGTTATGATGGACATGGGTATCCGTTTGGCTTAGCTGGAGAAGATATACCTCTTTATGCTAGGTTACTTTGTGTCGTAGATGCATATGATGTAATGGTTACTGGTAGAAGTTATAAAGATGCAATCAGTATTGATGATGCAGTTGTTGAGCTTAGAAGTTGTTCTGGTACACAATTTGATCCTATTATAGTAGAAAAGTTTATTGAAGTAATAAAAAAAGGTTCCTAAGAACCTTTTTTTTATGGCGTAATTAATATCTCGTTGTCTGTATCGAAATTATCATATGTTTCATTTTGTAATCGTAATTCTATTTCAACAACATCTCTTAATAGATATTGTGTTATTTCAATGTCTGTCCCATCTAAGAATGGATTTGATGTTTTATCGAATACATAATCATTTGTAGCTACTTTATAGTATAAGTCATTATCAAATACAGTAATATCAGTTGCGTATGCCATTCCGCCATATTGGATTAAATGGTTAACAACATCTCCTTTTAATGTAACTGTTTTTATTTGATTATCAAATGGCCAAATCTCATAAAGTGTAGCGATTGTTATGTCTTTGTTGCTATCAATATTAGTTCTAGTACCACCATAGTTTTGGAACGCTATGTCTGAATCAGTACTATTTATGATAACTTCACAAAGCCATCTTGATAGTTCTGTTTGATTATAGCCTTCAACTGTATGAATCAGTACTTCACTAAATAGTGCATCTGTTTCTTCTTTATAAGCATCTACCAATAACTCTACTCCTGGATCTTCTGTACTGAATAGTGCACTAGAGTATAAACTTAAGTTTTCAACATCATAATCAGTAACACCTGTTTCATCAAAATAGATTCTAACATGACCTAAGGCTTTCCCAGTTGATGATGATTGCATTGCTGGTATTCCAAGAAACTCATGAGCGTAATCACTGTGTGAATGTCCGTTGAATACGGCATCAATACTTTGATTACCTGTTAATGCAGCTAAAGCTTCATTGATACTTCCTGTATCATGACCAACCCATATTACAATTTCACAACCCATTGTAGTTCTTAATTCTTCAGCATATTCTGCGATGATTGGTACTGGATTTCTAAATTCAAATCCTTCAACTTTAGAAGTCGCGATACTGTATTCTAGTCCTTGTCCAATTGTTCCAATTATACCGATTTGAATATCGTATATATCATAAACAACATAAGGAACTGCATTTTCTAATAATGTGTCTGTATCTTTATAAAACACATTAGCCGCTAGTAGAGGAAAATCAGCTTCTCCATTTTCTAAATCACCATCGAAATAGTCGGTAACTGTTTCAACACCCCAGTCGAATTCATGATTACCAAGAACGAATGCATCAAATCCCATTTCATTCATTATTTCAATAGTTGAATAACCATTAAAATAGTTTGATAATGCACTACCTTGAAGCATGTCTCCACCAGATATTACCAATGTGTTATCTGGATATGTTTCTTCATGGTTTTCAATATATGCTGCGATACCACTCATACCTATTCTATCTCCATCTGCTTCAATAGCACCGTGGAAATCATTCATATAAAATATATCAATAAAATCATATTCAACCACAGGTACAACACAGTCTTCGTGATTTGGTGTTACGTCACAATCTATTGGTTCTGGTTCCGGATCTGGATCCTCTGCACAATCAACATGATTTGGATATACAGCACAATCTAATTGTTCTTGTGTTGTCTCTTTTGGAGTACAACCAGATAGTAATAACGTGATACTAAGTAGTAATAATAATATTGTCTTTTTCATTTTATTCACCTTATCTTTTCTATAAATATATTGTAGGGACTATTTGCCTTATTAACAGCTTTATACAAGATTACATTGAAGAACTTTGAGGATAAAGATTGAACAAAAGTAGTAATTTCCTTATCTTCTTTTAAACCTTCTGTGTGCCCTGTATAGACTGTAATAGATATCAGCCCGTTAACTTCTAAAATCTCAAGACCATTTTTGATTGATGAGATTGTTGTAGAATGTGTGGTTGTCACAGTTTTATCAGAACCAGGTAAATACCCCAGGTTATACATGATTACCTTTGGATTGATTGTAACACTATGAAATGATTCATGAGATTCATTTATTAATGTTACGTTATTTATCTGATGTTTGTTTAGTAACAAAGTAGTACTCTCTATAGCACTAGCTTGGATATCGTATGAATAAACATGATTTGCAAGTGTTGCTAAGAACAATGTATCATGGCCATTCCCACAGGTTGCATCAATCACAGAATCATCTTTCCTAATGTAATCCTCAATAATGGAATGTGCAAATGGAATTATTCGTTTTAACATACTACCACCTCAACATAACATTATATCACTTTTTCAGTATTTTTAGTAATTTCTTTTATTTATCAGTTTGCAAGCAAACTAATTGATTATCTTAGATAAATACACTAGAATACAAAGTATATAAAAGGAGTGATATTATGTTTGTAGAATTAAAACCAAGTGAGAGAGTTCAAGACTATTTAAAAGAAGACAAAATTGCGGTAGTTAAATTTGCCACTCAAACATGTCCACCATGTAAAATGCTGAAACCAATCTTTGAAAGAATATCAGAAGAAGATGTTATGGAAGATATTCTATTTATAGCAGCAGATGCAGATGAACATCCTCAAGCATCACATTACGGTGTTGCTTCAGTACCCACATTATTGTTCTTTAAAGGACAAGAAGTTTTAGGACAAAACGTTGGATTTGTACCAGAAAGACCACTTTATGATTTTATCTTGAAACTTGAAAAAGGTGAAGTAAATTAAAAAGTCCCAAACGGGACTTTTTTTTATAGGTTGTAATACATTTCAAATTCAATTGGGTGAGGCATTTTATTTACGTGATAATACTCTTCTCTAATTTTCTTGATATGATTCTTTATAACATTCTCCGTAAATACATTTCCATTTAGTAAGAACTGATAATCTTTTTCAAGTTCGTTAGACGCTTCTAGTAAAGTTGTAGGTAAACTATCTACTTTGATATCTTTATCTTTCAAATCGTATAGGTTGAAGTCAAATGGACCAAACCCTTCTTTTGTTGGATCAATTTTATTAAGTACTCCATCAAATGCAGCCATCATAATTGCAGAATATGCAAAATATGGATTTGCAGTCGCATCCGGACTTCTTAATTCAAAACGCTTTTCATCAGCTTGAATTGTATACCCAGGTATACGGATTACAGCAGATCTATTAGCAGTTGCGAATGCAATTGTAACAGGTGCTTCGAACCCTGGTACCAATCTTTTATATGAGTTTGTTGATGGGTTCGTTAACGCTGTAATTGCTTTAGCATGTTTTAAGATTCCACCAATCATATAAAGGCTTAATTGTGATAGACCAGCATAACCGTTTTCGTCATACATAATATACTCGCCATCTTTTGTTAATTGGATATGTACATGCATCCCATTCCCACATTCATCAACGAATGGTTTGGGCATGAAAGTAACGCTCTTACGATGCTTAAACCCAATCAGGTTCAATAAATTTTTGATTTTTAAAGTACGGTCTCCCATTTCTTTTATTCCAGCAAAATTAACTTCGATTTCTACTTGACCAGGTCCACCATTCTCAGAGTGATGATACTTGATAGGAATGTTCATGTTCTCTGCTTCAATTGCAACTTCTGAACGAAGTTCATAAGAAGCATCCCATGGGGAATCAACATGATATCCTCCATGATGTGGTACAGTGAATCCGATGTTTTTATATGAATCATCACTAGCATTCCAGTTTGCCTGAACACTATCTAATTTAACTTCCATGTGTTGGTTTGTGTTTTTAAATGATACATGATCTAATACAAAGAATTCAAATTCTGGTCCAAGTAAACATGTATCAGCAATATCATTCTTTTTCATATACATTTCAGCTTTTTCAGCTATGTATCTAGGATCATCTTCAAAACGTTCTAATTTGGTCCCTTTGATTACGTAGATATCTGCGATAACCACGATAGTCTTATGGTCTTTATATTTATCGATATAACATGAAGTAACATCTGGAATCATAACCATATCAGACTTTTCAACAGTTAAAAATCCATATGAACTACCATCAAATCCAATTCCTTTAACTAAGATGTCCTCATTAAGTTTTTGACTCGTAATACTTAAACGATGCCATCTACCTTTCATATCGACTACTTTTAAGTCGATTACTTCAACTTTTTCGGTTTTACAATATTGAATCATTTCCTGAATATTTTTAAACATAATATACTCCTTTAATTTAAGATAAAAACGCTTACAGCACATTCATTATACAATAAATAATAAATTTAAAAAAGATTTTTTTTTGCAAATAAAAATACGGCTTTATTAAGCCGTATTATTACTCTAAATCAAAACAACTTCCACCAATAAATTCTCTCAACAATGAATTACAAGGTACAAATTCATCAGGAATATCAGTAAAATATTTCACAAACTTAATTAATCTGTTTGCAGTTATATAATGTTCGTTATCTGACGGTATTTCTGATAACGTAGGTAATGCATATTTTTTTAGTACACATAATTCATACTGAAGTCCTGAATTGTAAACATAATCAGCTTGTTCCTGATTAGGATAAATCCATCTAAATTCTCCCTTACGAACACTTTCCCACATGTTAATTGTACGAAGAGCAGAAGCGTTTCTGAACTTTTTGTCACGAACGATTCTTCTAAGAAGACGAAGGTTCGTTATACTTATAGGATTATGATCATCTAAGTTCATTTGTAATTGTGGACTTATGAAAATCTTGAACTTGTTTTCTTTTGGAATGATTGTTGTTAGTTTTTCATTTAATGCATGAATTCCTTCAATAATGATTGGATTCTCGTTTGATACTTTAAGTTTTCTGTATCCACCACGTGCTTTTGTTGTAAAATCAAAGTGTGGAATATCAACTTCTTTACCTGCGATTAAATCTCTCATATTTTCATTGAATAGTGTAATATCAAGTGTGTTGATATGTTCTAAATCGACATTTCCATTTTCATCATGAGGAATATCTTCTCTATTTAGATAGTAATCATCTAAACTTATTGTTACAGGGTTTAGACCACGTGTCATAAGTTCAATTCTTAATCTATTAGAGAATGTTGTTTTTCCTGAACTTGAAGGTCCAGCAATAGCGATTAATCTAATATCACTATTATTTCTAATTTTTTCACCAATTTCTGTAAGCATTGCATTATGCTTTGCTTCACACATATGTACAAATTCTACAATTGAATTATTTTCAAAATGATTATTTAGTTTTGGAATGTAATCAGCCTTAACGATATCTGCCCATACACTAGCTCTTCTCAAAGTATCTAAATACTTTGGAGCATCTTTGAATAATGGGATTTGCTTGTTACTTTCAGCTCTTGGATATTGGATAATGAATCCAATATCATAAGGCATTAAATTATATTGTTTTAAGTAACCTGTAGATTGCACCATGTAACCATACATATAGTTTTGATATCCATCACATCTGTAGAAATGTACAGTTGCTTCAGGACGATATTGTAGTAAATCTGCTTTGTCTGTGTATCCATGTTTATTATAGAATTTGATTGCGTCTTTCTTAGATTCAGTTATGCGTTCAAATGGCAAGTCTAAGTCTATCAAACGTTTCATTTCTTTTTTGATATTTTCAAGGACATCGTTCATGTTTGTTACATCAAAATTAGTAACATAACAGAAAATACTTCTACTTAAACTATATTTAAATTTAATTTTATATTCTGGATATACATTTTTAAATGCCATAGCGATTAGATATCTTAGTGATTGTTCATATACATGAACAGCTTCTGGATTATCTAACTCTATAAATTCAACTTCTGCAGAATAATGAAATTGGTATGATAGCTCGCGTAAGCGGTTATTAACCTTTGCTACCATGAATTTTTTATCTGTATCATTAGCGATACTTGATAGTGAAATAGGTCCATCTATTTCGATTTTTTTGTTAAAAACTTTTATTGTTTTCATATTATCACCTCTCGTGTAGGACCTTATATTATATCAAAAATGAGGGATAAAAGGAAATAATGTTTTTTGTATTTTTTTGTATCAAAATTAGGCACTATATTATATAATACATTTAGCATAGATTGAGGTGGTATCATGAATAGAAATTTAGCGAGAATTATTATAACTACAGCTGGGCTAATTTGGGGACTTGGTTTCATTGGAAACAAGTATATCTTAGATAGTGGTTGGAGTGACGCACAGTTATTGTTTGTTCGTTTCTTTACAGCAACAATTGTAATCTTTGTAGTTTATTTTAGACGAATACTTAAGACTAATTTGTATACAATTGTGACTGGGTTACTTTTGGGTATATTTCTATATCTTGGTTTCTTTTTTCAAACATGGGGTTTAGATAATACAACACCATCAAATAATGCTCTTGTAACATCGGGATATATTATAATGATGCCTCTTATTGTTTATTTCTTTGAGAAAAGACATATTCAAACAAAAACGATTATCGCAGGTATGATCACGATGCTTGGTATTAGTTTAATCACGGTAGATTTTAAAGAATTAACGATTGCATTTGGAGATGTTCTTACATTTATAGGCGCATTCTTTTATGCAATTCATATATATTTCTTAGGAAAGTTAACAAAAAAAGTAGATTTATTTGTTTTAATGGCGTTTCAGTTAGTAACGTTTAGTGTGATTGCATTTTTTGTATTAATGTTACGTGGTGGTATGCCAAGCGATTTGTTTACAAATTCAGAACAGACTCCATTATTACTATTAGCAATGCTTCTAGGGTTCTTTGGTTCATTCATTGCATTCTTATTTCAAAGTATTGGCCAAAAACACACAAATGAAGCAGAGGCAGCTATACTGATATCTACAGAGTCGGTGTTTGGACCTGTGTTTGCGATTTTGTTTTATAATGATCCTTGGAATATTATGATATTCTTTGGAATTGTTCTTGTGTTCTTAGGTATAGTGTTAAGTGAACTAGATATTGTGAAGTTCAATAAGTGGGTGAAGAAAAGTGACAGTTAGACAGTTTTTATTATTGTTAATTCCCAGTATGTTATGGGGTTCATCTTTTATTTTCTTTAAGGAGTTAAGTCCTGTGTTTGGACCACTGTTGACAAGTGGTGTTAGAATTATGTTTAGTTCTATCTTTATGTTTTTGTTCTTTGCAATCACAAAAAGAGAAATGAATTGGAGAGCGAACATAAAAGTGTTATTTGTTGTTGGTATTTTGAATAGTGCTATTCCGTTTACACTATACGCTTATGCAGCATTGTATATACCTTCAAGTTTAAGTGTAATATTAAATTCTACTAGTCCGATATTTGGGGCTATGTTGGGTGTTTTTATATTAAAAGAAAAGATATCTTTGAATAAGTATATTGGATTATTAGTTGGTTTTGTCGGGGTTGGTATTGTTAGTAGTTTCGTATTTGTAGAACCTGATAAATTGATGATATTCAGTATTATAGCTTGTTTGTTAGCAGCATTCATGTATGGTTTAGCGGGTGTATATGTTAAACAAAAGGGTAATGGACTTGATCCATACACATTAACGTATGGTTCTTTAACATTTGCAGGAATTAGTATGCTTGTGTTATATGTAGTACTAATACCATTTAATATCCATCCTGAAATCGTGAGCTCAAATATTCCTTTTGATATTCTGTTACTTGTGTTATTTGGAATACTTTGTACATCAATTCCTTATATAGTATATTACAAATTGATTATCGAAATCGGACCTGTTAAAGCATTGACTGTGACATACTTAATGCCAATCTTTGGGATTGTTTGGTCGCTGATTTATGGTGAAGAGTTTAGAATCACGATGATTATAGGATTACTAGTAGTATTAGTTGGAATCTATATTTTATCTCTTAAAAAAGAAATTAAGCAATAAAAAAAGCCGTTTATACGGCTTTTACTTTACATTTTATTTTGTTTATTGAGTATGTTATCCATAAGAATCCAATGATTACAAACAGAAGAGCTAGTACTTTCCATAACATGTTACCCGCGGGTAGAATAACTGGGGTGAAGGCAATTCCTACAGATGTGAAGAATGCTACAACACAACCTGTACATCCAAATGTTAGAAGACCAAAGATGAATGTTAGAAACGGTATCGCGTTACTACCTTTTGGCTCGACACTTGTCATACGTTGGTTAATTATGCTGAACCCAACCATTAATGATGAGAGAGTCGCTATAATTACGTTTATTAATATATGAATGGAAACCGTAAAAATCCCAAAGTTTTCTATCATTACACTGTAGTTTGTGTTTCCTTCAAAATCAAGGAATACATACAAACCAAAGAAGAACATAAATAAGAGTATGTACATTATTATGTTGTTTCGCTCTTTTGATTTTTCTAGTATTAAAGTCATCATAGTATTCACCTCATTAATACTATAACAAATTTATTGGGTTTATTGTAGTTGTTTGCTTTAAAAATATTGAATTATTGAAATGATATGTTACAATTTTTGTTAGGTGATTATATGAACTTAAATAAAGAATTAATAAATCAGGATTTGAATCAACTGGGTAGGTTAATTGTTGGCTTTGTCCTTATGAGTATAGGGATTACTTTGAATATTAGATCTGGACTTGGATTGTCTTCTTGGAATATATTTCATGATGGATTAAGTAATGTGTTACCATTCTCATTTGGAGTCGTTATTCAATTGGTAGGTTTGGTTGTTTTGTTGTTTAGTGTAGTGTTGTTAAAAACCAAAGTAGGACCAGGAACATTGTTAAATATTTTACTTGTTGGTTTTGTAATAGATGTTACAAAAGATGTGATAATGTATGCACCAGATACTGTAGTTGTTAGAGGTGTATTCTTGATCATTGGAGTTTTGTTGATGACATTTGGTAGAGCGTTATATATATCCACGTGTCTTGGTCCTGGACCAAGGGATGGGTTATTTGTTGGGTTATCTAGAGTAACCGGGATTGATGTGAAGTATATTAAACCAGCAATTGAGTTTACGGTGTTGGTGATCGGATTTATGTTAGGTGGTATATTCGGATTAGGTACTGTCTTGACAATTTTAATATCAGGGTATCTTGTTCAAATGTTCTTTGGTTATTTTAAGTTTGATCCAAAGAAATCAGTACAGAGAAGTTTTTCACAATATATATTAGAAAAGGACACTAAATAGTGTCCTTTTATTTATATTCGCTCATTAGTTTTAGATAGTAATCTTTGTTTACTTTCATTGCTTCAATTTCTTGAGGTTTTAGCTCTCTGATTATCTTCATTGGGTTTCCAACTACTAATGTATTTTCCGGAACTGTTTTACCAGGTGGAACAACACAACCAGCTCCAACTAGTGCACCTTTTTTTATGATACATCCATCTAATAGGATAGAACCCATTCCAATTAAGCAATCATCTTCAACAGTACATGCATGAATGATGGCATTATGACCTACAGTAACGTTTTTACCAATATGAGTAGGTAAGTTTGTGTTTGTATGAATAACTGCGTTATCCTGGATATTTGTGTATTCATCGATTGTTACTTTGTCCATGTCACCACGGATAGACACATTATACCAAATACTTACGAAGTCTTTCACTTCTACATCACCACTGATGCATGCGTTTTGAAATACTTTCGCTTTTGGACTAATGATTGGAGTGTTACCGTTATGTTCTTCTAGAAACATGATATCACCTACCCTAATATTTCTTTGATAACTCGTTCGAAGTTTCCGTGAGTTACAAGTTCTATTTCTTGGTCTGTGAAATCAAGTTTTTTAAGTTCTGTGATAATATCTTTGGCATTTTCCATTGTTTCTAATCCATCTAGAGTGTTTTTAGTAACCCCTTCATTTAAGTAGTAGCATAAATCAAAACCGAGACCTACATGTTCAACACCTATTACATCTTTTACATGTTGTATATGTTTGGCCATATACGTTATATTTTGGTTTTCTGGTACATCACCAACAAACGGTGGGATTGCACAAATACCGATAACTCCGTTTTTATCTTTTAACTGTTTCAGTTGTTTGTCTGTGTAGTTACGTCTGTGGTTACAAAGTTCTTTGGTGTTACCGTGAGATATAATAACAGGTTTGGTTGTATGTTCTATAATGTCTTTGAATGTATATTTATTAGTGTGTGCTAAATCAATAATCATACCAAGACGTTCCATTTCAGATATAAGTTCAAATCCTTTTTTTGTTAAACCACGTGTGTCATTATCTAAACCATGAGCATATTTATTTGCTTCGTTCCATGTTAAAGATGCATGTCTAACACCTAAGTCATATAATTCATTTAAATGGTTAATATCTTTCAAGTTTTTTAATCCTTCAATTCCGAGAATGACTCCAATCTTATCTTTTGTTAAGGATTGAATCATATCATGATGATTGTAGCAAATTTGGAATATTTCAGAATCGTTCATTTCGATCATAGCTTCTTCAAAGATATCATCAAACGTATTTTTATCTTTGTCTTTTGGATCCGTCCAGTTAACAAAAATACTGTGAGTTACTCCACCTTTGTTGTATAAATCTAGGTGTCTTTTCTTGAATGAATCTTTATTACCTTTTTTGTGTTCTTGCCAGATGTCTGTCAAGATATCACCATGTGCATCAAATATCATAATATCCTCCTTTAAAATAAAACTGAAACAAAAATGTTTCAGTTATTTTGTATATTCTTCTAGTCCTGCTTTAAGTATATTCATAGCGTGTTCCATGTCTTTTGTGTTTAAGACATACGCGATACGTACTTCATTTTTACCAAGCCCAGGAGTCGCATAGAATCCTTCAGCTGGAGCTAACATAATTGTTTGTCCGTCTACTTCAAAGTTTTCTAACATCCAAATTACAAATTCTTCGGCGTCTTCAACAGGAAGTTTTACTACAACGTAAAAGGCACCTGTAGGTTTTTCACAAACAACACCAGGAATTTCTTGAAGAGTTTTATAAACGATGTCTCTTCTGTCTTGATATTCAGCTTTTACTTGATCTGTATATGAATCAGGTAACTGATAAAGAGCAGCAGCACCTATTTGTTCTAATGTAGCAACACATAATCTTGCTTGACATAATTTTAAGATGTTTTTAATTAATACTTTGTTTTTAGAAGCGATACTACCAATTCTAGCACCACATGCACTATATCTTTTTGAAACAGATTCGATAATGATTGTTCTATCTTGAACACGTTCAATGCTTCCCATTGAAATACCTTCAAGACCATCAAATGCAAATCCTCTATATACTTCATCACTTATAATATATAAGTTATTTTCTAATGCGATATCTGCAAGCATTTCCATTTCACCTCTTGTTAAAATGGTACCGGTTGGGTTACCTGGATTACTAAATAGAATTGCTTTAGTTTTTGGTGTAATTAGTTTTACTATTTCCTCTTTAGCTGGTAGATGGAATCCTTCTTCAGCTTTAGTTGTTATTGGCTTGATTGAAACGTTTACTCCACCTGTAAACCCGTTATAGTTTGTATAAAAAGGCTCAGGAACTAGAATTTCATCTCCTGGATCACAGATCGAAATTGTAGTGAATGTTAAAGCTTCACTACCACCATTTGTGATTAGGATTTCATCCTCATCAAAATGGATATTGTCTCTTTTGAAGTAATCTCTAATAGCGTTGATTAATACTGGTTCACCTTGACTAAAAGAATACTTTATTACAGAAGTATCATAATTGTTGATAGCATCCATAAATACCGATGGAGTTTTAATATCAGGTTGTCCGATATTTAAATGAAATACTTTTTTACCTTGTTTTTTAACTTTTGTTGCGATAGGTACTAGCTTACGTACGGGGCTTTCTTGCATGTTCAATACTCTTTGTGATAGTTTCATAATGTTCTCCTCTTCAAAAAATTAACTTTATTGTAACATTGAGATATTTTTTTTACAATAATTATTTATTAAGGTTTTACTTAATTATAACATAGTAATTTATATAGTTTATATGCAAAGTTTTGTTGTTAAAAAGTGTATGAAAATATTTTCATTGATTTTTGTGTTTTGTGGTTGTTTCATTGGTTTTTAAACGGCTATTTAAAGCCGTTTATAATATGGAATAAAAAAAATAAAAAAAATCCCTGAAAACGCTTGTATTATACAGATAGAATTGTTACAATTCAAATGTGTTATAATGAAGATGAAAAAAAGTAAGAAAGGAAGATCAATATGTATATAAAATTATTCATACCTGGACCTGTGGATGTTGAGGCAGATGTATTAGAAAAAATGGCTACTCCACAAATCGCTCATAGAAGCAAAACTGCGAGTGAATTACAAGAGAATATTTCTTTAAAATTACAACAATTAATGTACACAAAAAATACGATTATCTTATCAACTACCTCTGGTAGTGGAATTATGGAGATGGCTATTCGTTCTTTAACAGGAAAGAAAGCAGCAGTATTTAGTGTTGGTGCATTTGGAGACAGATGGTACAAAATGGCAATTACTAACGGATTAGAAGCTGATTTATTCAAATCTGAACCTGGAATGCCAACTACACCTGAAATGGTTGAAGAAGCATTAAAAACTGGTGAGTATGATGTAGTAACAGTTACTCATAATGAAACTAGTAGTGGATTAATGAATCCAGTTGAAGCAATTGGAGAAGTTATTAAAAAGTATCCTGATGTAATTTACTTAGTAGATACAGTTAGTTCTCTTGGTGGAGCTAAAGTTGAAGTAGATAAATGTGGAATTGATTTATGTTTAACGTCAACACAAAAATGTTTAGGACTTCCTCCTGGATTAAGCGTTGCAGCAATAAGCGATAAAGCAATTGCAAGAGCAGAAGCTATTGGACCTAGAGGATTCTATTTAGATTTAATGAATGTAGTTAAGAGAGTTAAAAAAGATTTCCAATATCCTACAACTCCTTCTACACCACATATGTGGGCATTAGATTACCAATTAGATAAAATCATCAATGTTGAAGGATTAGACAATCGTTTTGATCGTCATGAAAAATTAGCTGATATCGTTAGAGATTGGGCAACTAAACATTTTGAACTATATGCAAAAGATGGTTATAGAAGTAATACTGTTACAACAATTATGAATACAAAAGGTAATAGTATTGCTGGTTTAAATAAAGAGTTAGCTACAAGAGGTTATATGATTAGTAATGGTTACGGAGATTTAAAAGAGAAAGCATTCCGTATTGCACATATGGCTGATCGTAAAGAAGAAGATTTATTAGCATTATTAAAAGAAATCGAAAATATCTGGAATCTATAGGAGGTTACTATGTATAAAATATTAGCCAACGACGGTATTGATGAATCAGCAAAATTAAAACTAATTGAATTAGGGTATGCTGTTGATACAAATCATTACCAAGGTGAAGACTTAGATAAAATGATCAAAGAAGTAGATTGTATTATTGTTCGTTCTGCTACAAAAGTTAGAGAAGCTTTAATTGATAAAGCATTAGAAACAAAACAATTAAAACTTGTTGTTAGAGCTGGAGTAGGGATTGATAATATCGATCATGTTTATGCCAAAGAAAAAGGGATAAGCGTTAGAAACACACCAAATAGTAGTAGTGACGCAGTTGCGGAATTAGCTATTGGACATATGTTTGCACTTGCAAGACATATATATATAAGTAACGTAACAATGAGACAAGGACTTTGGAACAAAAAGCAATATAAAGGTTTCGAATTAAGTGGGAAGACTTTAGGACTTGTTGGATTTGGTCGTATTAGTAGATCTGTTGCTAAAAAAGCAATGGCACTAGGTATGACAGTTATTTATGATGATATTATGGGTAAAAGCGATTTAATGCCTGAATGTAAATTCGTTGGTAAAGATGAACTTTTAAAACAAGCAGATATCATTAGTTTACATATCCCATTCATTAAATCTGTTGGTGCTTATTTAGATGAAGCAGCATTCAATTCAATGAAAAAAGATATGGTTATTATTAATACAGCTCGTGGTGGAGTTGTTAATGAGAACGCACTTCTAAAAGCATTAGATAGTGGAATTGTTAAAATGGCAGCGTTGGATGTATTCGAAGAAGAACCAACGAAGGATGAAAGAATATTCAGCCACGATTTAATCAGTTTAACACCACATATCGGTGCATCAACAATAGAAGCACAAGCTCGTATTGGGGAAGAAACAATACAAGTAATTTTAGAAACGTTATCTTAGGAGGATACACAAAATGGCTATAGTTAGACCGTTTAGAGCTCTTAGACCAAGAAAAGACTTAGTTGATAGAGTAGCATCATTACCATACGACGTTATGGACCGTAAAGAAGCAAAAGAAATGGCAAAGGGAAATCCATATAGTTTCCTACATATTGTACGATCTGAAATTGATTATCCATCAAGCGTTGATCAGTACGACGAAAAAATATACAAAAAAGCACGTAAAAACTTACGCGTATTTGAAGAAGACGGAATTTTAGTACAAGATGAGAACCCATCAATCTATATCTACCGCCAAACAATGGACGGAAGAGAACAAACTGGATTTGTTGGATGTACAAGTGTTGATGATTATGTGAATAACGTAATCAAAAAACATGAATTGACGTTATTACGTAAAGAAAGAGATAGAGTTGATCATTTCGATGCATGTGATGCGAATACAGCTCCTATTTTCTTAACATATCGTGATGAAGATAGACTAAACGAAATACTAGAAGAGTGGACTCAAAAAGAACCAGTTTCAGATATCACAACTGAAGATGGTGTTGGGCACATTATGTGGGTTATCGAAGATGAGAAAGTTTGTACTGAAATTACTGAACGTTTCGCAACAATCGATAGTTTATATATTGCTGATGGTCATCATAGATCAGCTTCAGCTTCAAAAGTAGCATTACAAAGAAGAACAAAATTCCCAAATTATACTGGAGAAGAAGAATTCAACTTTTTCATGAGCGTTATCTTCCCAGAATCAAACTTAAGCATTATGCCTTACAACAGAATCGTTCATGATTTAGGTGGAATCACTTTAGATCACTTCTGGGCAGAAATGCATAAATTATTTGATATCGAAGAAAACAAAGCACCATACAAACCAACTGAAGCAAAAACATTTGGTATGTATGTAAATAAAGTATGGTACAAATTATCTCTTAAAAAGGATACATGTACAGCTGATACTATCGTAGATAATATCGATGCTGCAATTTTAGAGAAATGTGTATTAAACGATATCTTAGGAATCAAAAACTTAAGAGATAGTTCTCGTGTTACTTTCGTTGGAGGAATCAGAGGACTAAAAGGATTACAAGATAAAACAGATAAAATTGATGGTTGTGGATTCGCAATGTTCCCAGTAACTATGAAAGAAATTATGGATGTAAGTGATGCTGGTTTAATCATGCCTGCAAAATCTACTTGGTTTGAACCTAAATTAAGATCAGGGTTATTCGTTCATAAATTTGATAGCTACAACTACGAACAAGGTGATAGTTCAATCACAAATGAAACACAAGAATATATCGATCAAGTATTAGAAACTGTTAAGAAAAAAGATGGACACCAAACTGAATTCGTTCAAGCCGTTACTGAAGTTCTTCATAGTTTAGGACCAGTACTTGAGAAACACCCTGAATATATCGAAGATAATATTTTAGAAAGAATTGTAGAACCAGAAAGAGCAATTCAATTTAGAGTACCTTGGGTTGATGATGAAGGTAACGTTCAAGTAAATAGAGGATTCCGTGTTCAATTCAATGGAGCTATCGGGCCTTACAAAGGTGGACTTCGTTTTCACCCTACTGTTTACTTAGGACTTGTTAAATTCTTAGGTTTTGAGCAAATCTTTAAAAATAGTTTAACTGGACTTCCAATTGGTGGAGGAAAAGGTGGATCTGACTTTAGCCCACTTGGTAAATCAGATGAAGAAATTAGACGTTTCGCAGAAAGCTTTATGACTGAACTATACCGTCATATCGGACCTGACGTAGATGTACCTGCAGGGGACATCGGTGTTGGTGGAAGAGAAATCGGTTATATGTACGGACAATATAGAAGAATCAAAGGTGCATTTGAAAATGGTGTGTTAACTGGTAAAGGTTTAACATACGGTGGTAGTTTAATTCGTCCTGAAGCAACAGGATACGGAGCAACTTACTTCGCATTACAAATGTTACGTCATGATGAAACTGACTTCCAAAACAAAACAGTAGCAGTATCAGGATTTGGTAATGTTGCATGGGGTGTTTGTAAGAAAGTTCGTGACTTAGGTGGTAAAGTAGTTACATTATCAGGGCCAGAAGGTTATGTATATGATCCTGAAGGTGTAGTAAACCAAGAGAAAATTGATTTCTTAATCGAAATGAGATCAAATACAAAAGGTAAAATTACTGATTATGCAGAAAGATTCGGATGCGAATTTTTCCCTGGTGAAAAACCATGGGTTAGAAAAGTTGATATTGTAATGCCTTGTGCAACACAAAATGAAATCCATCCAGTTGATGCGGAAATGATCATTAAAAATGGAGTAAAATATATTGTAGAAGGTGCAAATATGCCAACTACAAATGAAGCAGTTGCATTATTACAAAAAGCAGGAGTTGTTATTGGTCCTGGTAAGGCTGCAAATGCAGGTGGAGTTGCTACAAGTGCATTAGAAATGGCTCAAAACTCAATGAGAATTAGTTGGACTAGTGAAGAAGTAGATGAAAAACTTCGTAGTATTATGAAAAATATTTACAACAGTTGTGTGAGAGCATCTCAACGTTACGGATTTGGGTATGACTTAATCGCAGGAGCGAACATTGCAGGATTCACAAAAGTAGCAGATGCAATGATTGCACAAGGTAAGTATTAATATAGAGGAGGCTAACCATGGGTTACGCTTTAAAAGAAACAGAGTTTAGATATCGTGCATGGACACAAGAAGGTAAGTGGCAATTAGGTGAACTTACAACTGATAAATATGTAAAGATTCATGAGGGATCAAATGTGTTTCACTATGGCCAAGCATTGTTTGAAGGATTAAAAGCTTACCGCACAAAAGATGGTAGTATCCAATTATTTAGACCAGATTTAAATTTTGAAAGAATCAATGCAGGGTTAGACAGAATAGTCGCACCAAGATTAAGTAAAGAATTATTCTATGATGGAATTACTAAAGTTGTAGAGGCAAATATTGATGATATTCCAGAATATGGAACGGGTAAATCATTATATATACGTCCTTATGTAATTGGACATGGAATGAACTTAGGTGTTAAGCCAAGTGATGAATATATGTTTAGTGTATTTTGTGCTCCTGTTGGAACATATTTTGCAGGTGGATTAGAAGCATTAGACTTCGTTACAACAGATTTTGATAGAGCAGCAGCTCAAGGTACTGGACAAGTTAAAGTAGCTGGAAACTATGCAGCTAGTTTATATCCAAGACAAATTGCCAAAGATGCTGGGTATGCTGGAGTTATTTATTTAGATCCATCTACTCACACAAAAATAGATGAAGTTGGAGCAGCAAACTTTTTCGCTGTAACAAATGATAATGTCGTAGTAACACCAAAATCTTCAAGTATTTTACCAAGTATTACTAAAAGAAGTATTTTATATATCGCAGAACATATGCTAGGTATGAAAGTTGAAGAACGTGATTGTTTCATTGAAGGACTTGATGAATTCAAAGAAGCAGGAGCTTGTGGAACAGCAGCAATTATTACTCCAATAAAATCAATTACTCACAAAGGGAAACAACATCAATTTGGTAACGGAGACGTTGGACCAACAATCAAAAAACTATATGATACATTGTTAGGTATTTACTATGGTGACATAGAAGCTCCTGAAGGATGGATGCATAAAGTATTATAACAATATAGAAGGACTTAGAAATAAGTCCTTTTTTATATAAAAAAAAGACATCTATACGATGTCTTTTATTCTCTTTGCAAGTCCTACTAATTTCCTCTTAGGTACTGAGCAAATTGCTATTCTTAGTCCACCATCTACTTCAACAGTGAATATATTGTTTTTCTGTAATCTAACATTTAAAGCTTCTTTTTCTGTATTGTCAGAGACTTTAATAGTTACAAAGAATCCTTCTCTAAATGGATAAACGTCTAAACCAACTTCCTTGGCTTCTTTCACAAATATCGCAGCTCGATCACGAATCAAGTCTACATAGAATTGTTTTTCTTTCATATAGGTATCTCTTAACTCTTTTGTTTGTGTTACCAAACTAAATAATTCCATTGCACTATTATTAACAGTAGACCAAATTGATCGTGCGCTATAAATTCCTGCGTTTATGAATTTTTGTCTTTCTACAATGTTTGATGTTATACAAACAGCTGCTCCAGCTCTTGCTCCATAAGCAGTCATCGTTTTTGATGTACTAAATGCAATGACGATCATTACATTCTCGTTTAAGTTTTTGTATTTCTTGAAGTGCTTTTTCCATTCGTGTCCTTTTGTATTAAAATCAACATAGGCAATGTCATTAAGTATAACAACGGGTCCTTTAGATGATAACTCATTCACAAATTCTAGCACTTGATCCCATTCGTCTGAAGACATTGTGTATCCCGTAGGATTATGACATGGGTCATTCAAGATAGCTAGGACTTTTCCTTGTGCTTCCATTACTTTAGTACAAGACTCTTTAAAGTCTTCAATATCAAATGCATCACCTTTGAATAAGTTATAATCAGCTAACTCTACACCAAATTCGTTTGCCATTGTTTTATATGGTCCCCATCCTTGAGATGGTTTTAATATAGTTTCTCCAGGGTTAAGAATGTTTTTGATAGTAGAAGATATTGCTCCTGCACCACCAGGTGTTGCCAAAATCTCACAATCAATAGTTGTATCCAATCCACCAAATAACCACTGATAAACAGCGTCTCTGAATCCAAGGTTTCCTTGAATAGAGGATGCATATTTTGCCTTTTGAATTTTGTCTATTGTTTCATATGGTCCCCATACAGAATCAAATGCTACAAATACACCATTCTCATCGAATAATGTTCCTAATGTCGCATCTACAACTGCTTCATCACCATAGACTTCTTTTGCCTCTTTTGCCTTTATAGCAGCTTTGAAAACTTTGTCTACCATAACTTTTCCATCACTTAGTTTGTTTAAAAATGAATTCATGTTTTCACCTCGAAATGTATTGTTTTTATCAATATAATTATAACATTTTAGAAAATAAATACCACATTAAAGTGTTAAATAAAAACTTTTTTGACTGTTTGCTTTTTAAAAATTATATAAATATGTTATATTTATTATATGAGGTGATTATATGTTAAAGAAAATTACAATGATGTTAATAAAAAAGGATATTACTCTAGAAGAGCATAAGTTGATAATACCCAATTATAACAAGAATAAATATGCCAAATACATGTATATTGTTTTTGGAGTTATTTTCTCAATATACTTGATTGACTTGTTTACAGGAATCGAACTTGGAATCAATGGATTATTTGTATATGTAGCACTAACTCTGTTGGTATTATACCCTCTAGCTACAAGAACAGACAATCCGTACGAAGCGCTAATTTTAACAAAATCAATGATCATCAAACGAGATGAACGAACTGAATTAAAAGTTATTGAATATGATCGTATAACAAAATTCAGAAATGATAAAGAGGAAATCTACATTATTCAAGATAATATTTTGATAGCACTTAAAAAAGAGTTATACGAAGATTATATGGAGATATTGATAGATATTCTTGAAGCCAAAGGAAAAACGTTTGACAAAGCAAAAGACTATATGATTAGACCGATTGAAATTGTCTTTGAAGAAGATGGCATTAAGATTAAGGATTTAGAGGTTAAGGAATCTGAAACTGAGAAAGTTACAGCATCACTTTACAATAAGTATGAGCATTTAACACCTGGATTTATAGATGAAATAATTCCAAGGAATGCAATAATAAGAGAAGTTGTTCTTGATGGACCACATTTACAATTGTTATGTAGTGCATTAACTGTAAAACATGATCATCCAGAGAACACAGGTTTTGATAATTTAGAAGTCGATGATTCTATATTTGTATTTGAGAATGCATTAATCTTAGAGTTTGCAGTCAGGGATTCAAATGAGAGAGCAGCACCTTACAATGATTTTGACGTTACTTCTCAAAACTTGATTGATGAGTTAACGAATAGTGTTGTTGATGATTGGAAGTACGAAAAGAATGTAGTAAAATTAGTATGTAAAGCTGGTTTAGGTAATGTTAAAATCGCCATCAAATACAAGGAAGTTATTATAGGATGGAATTCTGAGAAGTAATGATATATTACTTCTCTTTTTTTTGCTATAATTAAGTAGGTGATGTTATGAATACTGAAACACATATAAAACAACAATTAATGAAATTTAACATGTATGGGTTGTTAAAGAATTTAAGATTCTTTGATCCATTCCTTTTACTATATCTTATAGAAAACGACATTTCATTTGGAATGATTGGAGTTTTGTTTGCTATTCGCGAAGCGATTGTGTATATATTTGAAATTCCGTCTGGAATTATCGCTGACCAGTACGGTAAGAAAACTGAGTTAATTGCATCGTTCTTATTCTATATATGCTCATTTGTTTTGTTCTTTCTTGGTGGAAGTATATTGATTTTTATACTAGCATTTATTGTATTTGGATTTGGTGAAGCATTCAGAACTGGAACACATAAGGCTATAATTATAGATTTCATGGAATACCATAATATTACAACGAATAAGAGTGTTATATATGGGAAAACTAGATCGTATTCATTAATTGGTTCAAGTATATCAAGTCTACTATCAGTTGTGCTAATTATCTACATTAAAGAGTATAATATTTTATTCCTGATCGCTATTATTCCTTATATAATAGACATGTTCTTGATATTTTCATACCCAGGTTACTTAAATTTTACTAAGAATCATAAATTTACATTTAGAGAGTTTTATAACGGTACTATTGGTTTACTTTTAATATTAAAAAAAGATATGAAATTAAGAGGGACACTTATAGATTCGTCTCTTTATAACGGTATATTTAAAACTGTAAAAGATTATATTCAAGTTATTTTGTTCCCTCTACTAGTGGGTGTTGTATTAATTACTAGCCAGGATGAAGAAACCAATAATAAAGTAGTTATAGGTATAGTGTATGCTGTAATATATTTTGTATCTTCATATGCATCAAAGAATGCACATAGATTTAAAGGAGATAACTATAATAGATCATTACCATTCTTTTGGATTATGTTATTTATTGTGAGTGCATTCATAGTTATTCTAGAGGATCAATACATATACATCACACTAATGTTTCTAGCACTGTATATCATTCAAAATATACGAAAGCCAATTATGGTTGAAAAAATAGGAGATATCGCTGATAAGAACTATAGGGCAAGTGTCTTAAGTGTAGAATCACAATTAACCAGTATAGTTGTTATAATATTTGCACCGGTACTCGGTTTTATATTTGACCATTATGGATTCAGTTATGTATTTATAATAGTAGCACTTCTCAGTTTGATTATGTATAAGGTAACAAAAAAATAGAGCTTTAAGCTCTATTTTTTATTTCTTCAATTACTTTTAGAATACTTTTTCTTGCTTCTGATGGTAATATATCCTGACTGAATAAGTTATCAATAAATTCAACTCTTGACTCAAGTCTAGATATAAATAATTCTTTATATTTCGTATCTGTGAAATCCGGATTGTAGTTCTCTATATCTGCAAACGAGATATCTTCAATACCATTTAAAGGATGAAACTCTAAATCATTTTCTACAATACTTTCGATGATTCCCAATGTAATTTTTGGAGTTATATTCTTGTTTAGGAAATATCCAGTGTTAATAACATAGCAATCAACTCCAGTATTTTCAAATAAATCTTTGAATTTTGTATAATCATTTTTTAGTGGATATAATCTAAATGGATTTGCATATGGTTCGATAACCAATCTATTTACAACAGCACCATGTTCAGCACTTGATCTTTTTGTAGCTAGTGTTGCACCAAGAGTAGAACCAAGAACACTTGAATTAACTTTTATGATTGGAGGTAAAGAGTCATCCTTCATTATCCAAAAGATCGAGTTAATTTTGTTATCAAACTTGTATGCTCTGCGTGGAGTCCAAAATTTGGATTTAAGTGCACGTCCATTCCCATTTCTAATATCTTCTGTGATTGGTACGATTAATCCATCATTATCTATTGTTGCTCCAACATTTTGCATAGTTAGTAAATACTTGTTATCTGGACTTGATGTTGGGTAGTCTTGAACTTTGTCAAAGTATGATGGTTCTAAACTTATACTTGATCCATTTTCATTATTAATGATAAATGCGTCGTCATGAAGTACCGTTATATCATATTTACCACCGTGTTTTGAGTGTGTGATTGTTGATTTACCACTTCCGGATAGTCCAAACACTCCAGCAATATATGTTTTATCATTTTCCAAGTTAAATCGTTTTTGTCCACCATGGCAGGCAGTATATCCATTTCTAGATGCAATTGACCAAGCCATAGTTAATGTTGCTTTCTTATGCTCTCCGAAGTATCGTAATCCTATAAGTGCAGCAACGTTATGTTGGTGATCAAATAGACTTAATCCTTCACTGAAATCTAATGCTTGTTCATCTGGATCACTATATAAGAAAATGTCTCCTTCATTTATCTCGTTAGAATTGTTATACATACGATTCATTTCGAAATTAGGACTTTGGAAATTCAACATCCAAGAATATAGCGTATTCTCATATCCTTCTGGTATTAATAAATGTGCTTTTACCATAAAATCTTCATGTAATCCAACATATGCAATACCATGATACATTTTCTTTTTTCTTGAATCAAATATTACATCTCTTAATACATTCGTATATTTAGCAATATTCGACTTATTGATTAGCTTACGTGCTTTAGCTTGTCGACCAGTAATAATACCATCATTAAACATTAATACTTTGGCATCTTCTTGTAAACCAAGTTCTTTTGCTCGATGAATAGGTAGGTCTGAAACAGTAGTTCCCGGCGCGTTTAAAGCAAGTTCATATGCTTGAGCTAATGTTGATACAGTTTGCACATTGTTACGATAATATGCAGTTTCTATAGTCGTTCTGACCTTGTTAAAAAGGTGTGGATTACCTTGACCGATTTGGTCTCTAGTTAATTTTGATCTTGTTGACATATCTTTACCCTCTATAAATTAGCTACAAGTGCACTAAGTGCAATTGAGTAGAATTTACTTTCAGTTGAGTCTGCTCTACTTGTTAATACTATAGGTTTTTTAGCTCCTGCGATTACGCTTGCGCTTTTCGCATTGGCTAAAAACATCATTGTCTTATAAAATACATTTCCAGCTTCGATTCTAGGCATTACTAGAATATCTACATTCCCCGCTGCTTCATGTGTGATCCCTTTATGATGTGCTGCTTCTTTATTGATTGCGTTATCTATTGCAAATGGACCTGCTACTATGCAATCTTTGATGATTCCTTCATCATTAAGTTTAATCAGTTCTGCAGCATCTAATGTTGCTTCCATTTTTGGATTGACCTTTTCCACTGCACCAATAATTCCAACATATGGTTTTTCATTACCAAGTGCTTTTGCAATGTGTACTGAGTTCTCTATAATTTGTCTCTTTTCATCAACAGTAGGAGCAATATTCATAGCTCCATCTGTCATAAACAAAAGTTTATGATGCGTTGGAACTTCCATTACACTACAGTGTGAGATTCTATTGTTTGTTCTTAAACCAAATTCCTTGTTTAATGCAGCTTTTAGTATTATTGAAGTATCAACTAAACCTTTCATCAAGAAATATGATTCATTTGATGAAACTAATTTAACAGCAATCAAACAAGCTTCTGTTTTATCTAATTCATTGATTATTTGATAATTATCTGGGTTGAACGAATGATTATTTAATATTTCAATAATCTTTTTCTCGTCCCCAACTAAAATTCCATGAATAATATCTTCTTTTCTTGCTAATTCAACTGCTTCTAATACATGCTCATCTGCAGCACAGGCTACAACAAGAGTTTTTGTTTCAATGCTTTTTGCTTTTTCTACAAGTTCTTGTATCGTTTTTATCATAATCTCACCTACTTATATTCTTTTGATGTTTCAATTTTTCTTAATACACGTAATCCACCATATGCTAAAGCTTCCATTTCGTCCTCACCAGGATAAACAAGAACATTACTAATAAATGAAACACGTTCTTTAATAATGTCTATAATCATTTTATCATATGCTAAACCACCAGTGATAATGATTGCATCAACATCACCTTTCAAAACAGTAGCACCTGATCCAATTTCTTTTGAAATTTGATAACACATTACTTCTAATATAAATTTAGCGAAATCATCACCTTCATTTATACGTTTCTCTATTTCAAAACCATCGTTGGTACCTAGATATGCAACCATACCTCCGTTACCATAGTTCATTTTCTTGATTTCTTTTAAAGTATATTCACCACTTAATGCCATTTTGTATAGTGGTCCAATAGGTACTCCACCACTACGTTCAGGAGACATTGGTCCGTCACCATCAAGTGCATTGTTAACATCTATTACTCTACCTTTTTGATGCATACCTACGCTGATTCCCCCACCAAGGTGAACAACGATTAAGTTTAAATCTGTATAGTCTTTGTTTAGGTCTTTTGCAGCTTTTAAGGCGATTGCTTTTTGGTTTAATGCATGGAATAAACTTTGACGTTTTATATCAGGCATTCCAGTAAATCTAGCGATTTCATCCATTTCATCAACTGCGACAGGATCAACAATGAATGCTGGTTTATTGATTGAATCAGCTAGTTCTTTTGCAATTACACAACCAAGATTTGATGCATGTTCTCCTCTTGGAGCTTCTTTAACATATTCAATCATTGCATCGTTTACTAAGTATGTACCACCTTCAATTGGCTTTAACATACCTCCACGACCAACAATTGCATCAAATGATTTCAATTCAATTTTTTCTTTAATTAGTGTATTTAGTACAGCGTCTTTTCTAAATTCATATTGGTCGAATATCGTCTCAAATGAATTGATTTTTTCTGTGTTATGTCTAATGCTTTTTTTGAATGTTAATTCCTCATTCTCATATACTGCGATTTTGGTAGACGTACTACCGGGATTTATTGCTAAAATAGTGTATTTCATTGTTTCCTCCTAATGTAAAAAATTACGAATTCATTATAACATGGTAGCGTTTTCATGACAACCGTTATTTCAACTTTTTTTGAAGGGCTAAAATTAGCCGTTTTGCATATGTTTTTACTGCGTTTTTATCAAAGGGGTCATAT
>NZ_CEXEES010000011.1:0-37157 GCF_982632705.1 Candidatus Izemoplasma sp.
GTGTTTTGAGTTTAACAACGTCTAAATACGTGAAGAGAATATATGTCTAACCAGTTTAGACAAACCTATGCCGAGATACATCTTACCAATATTATTAGAAACTATATCAGTGTTTCAAAACTAGTACATCCTAGAATTGTAATCCCTGTTGTGAAGGCGAATGCTTACGGACATGGTGCAAAAGAGGTAACCACTCATTTAATCAATTACGGTGTTGACCATTTCGCAGTTAGTTTACTTGAAGAAGCAATAGAGTTAAGAGAATTAAATGAGTCTATTGATATTTTAGTAATGGGTCCAACAAACGCAGTTGATTACTACAATGCATCAATTCACAATATTACTGTTACTGTATCGAATATGGATCAAATTCGTTCTTTATCAGCATTAGAGTTTCCATTAAAAGTCCACATGAAGGTTGATACCGGAATGAACAGACTTGGTTTTAAAACCGATGAAGATATTATGGAAGCATTCAACATTCTAAAGAATTTACCAAAATCTATTCAATTAGAAGGATTATTTACACATTTCAGCACAGCTGACTGTGATAAAGATTATTTTGATATTCAGAAAAATAGATTTGATGATATTGCAAAAATGCTTAATTATGACTTTAAAATGATACATGCTAGTAATTCTAGTAGTTCTATTAAGTATGAAAACAGTATTGATTATACAACTCACACAAGACTAGGAATCAGTTTATATGGTCTCACTTTGGATAAGGACGTTGATTTCCTTAGAAGAACATACCGATTAGTAAGTCATATAGCCGAAATCAAACAATTGAAAAAAGGCGAAAAAGTGGGGTACGGGGCAACCTATACCGCAGAAGAAGATGAGTTAATTGGTGTCTTACCTATTGGATACGCGGATGGATTTATCCGTAAGAACCAAGGTGGAGACGTAGAAATTAACAATAAAAGATATAAAATAATTGGACGTATTTGTATGGATCAAATGTTTATTAAAATAGATGATTCCATTACAAAAGAAGATAAGGTAATATTAATGGGTGGACTTATAAGTATTGATGAAGTCGCAGACAGATTAGATACCATTAATTATGAAATTATTTGTCAAATTACATACAGAGTACCAAAGATATATAGAGAGGAGAAAAGAAGATGAAAATAGATGTTTTTTCAGAAATTGGAACACTAAAAACAGTATTACTTCATAGACCAGGAAAAGAACTAGAAAACCTAACTCCTGATATATTAGAACGTTTATTATTTGATGACATTCCATATTTAAAAGTAGCACAAGAAGAACATGATGCATTTGCTAAAGTACTACGTGATAACGGAGTAGAAGTACTATACATTAAAGATATGGTTGTAGAGGCTCTAAATCATCATCCAGAAGTAAAACAAAACTTTATTAGACACTTTGTAGAGGAATCTAGAATACGAAGTAACAGCGTAAAAGAAGCTGTATTTATGTACCTTGATAATCTACCAGTAAATCAAATGGTAGAAAAAGCAATTGAAGGTATTAGAAAACATGACATTACCTTTATAAAAGGAAATGGGATCATGGATATGTTAGAGGACGAATATCCGTTCTATACAGATCCAATGCCAAACATATTATTTCAGCGCGATCCATTTGCGACAATCGGAAATGGAATCGTAATCAATAAAATGTTCACAGAAGCTAGACAACGTGAAACAATATTAAGTGAATATATGTTTAATTATCATCCACGGTTTGAAGATGAGGAAATACCCAAATATATAGATCGTAATTATAGATATAATAGTGAGGGTGGAGATATGTTAGTGCTGAATGATGAAACACTAGCTATCGGAATCAGTAAACGTACAGATCCAAGAGCGATTGAACACTTAGCTAGAGAGTTATTTGCGGCTAATACAAGCTTTAAAACAATACTAGCGTTCAATATCCCTAAGACAAGAGCGTTTATGCATTTAGATACCGTATTCACTCAAATCGATTATGATAAATTTACGATACACCCAGGTATCATGAAAGAACTAACAATCTTTGAAATCACAAAAGACGGAGACCAATTAGAAGTATCAAAAGTAGTAACAACACTTGAAGATATATTAGAAAAACATTTAAGAAGACCAATCACATTAATCAACTGTGGTGGAGGAGATGTAATCACCTCAGGTCGTGAACAATGGAACGACGGAGCAAACACATTATGTATTGCACCTGGTGTTGTAATTGTTTATTCACGTAATCACGTAACAAATGAGATTCTAAGAAAAGAAGGCATTAAAGTACTTGAAATACCATCAAGTGAATTAAGCCGTGGTCGAGGTGGCCCAAGATGTATGAGTATGCCACTATCAAGACAGAAAATATAATTTAAAGGAGCAATATCATGGCAGTTAATTTAAGAGGAAGAAACTTTATCACTTTATTAGACTTTACACCTGAAGAAATCAAGTACATGTTAGACTTATCAAGAGACCTAAAAAGAGACAAATACTTAGGTCACGAACACAAACACTTAACAAACAAAAACATCGTAGTTCTATTCGCAAAAGATTCAACAAGAACAAGATGTGCATTTGAAGTTGGTGGAATGGATTTAGGTATGGGAGTTACTTACCTAGGACCAAACGGAAGCCAAATGAATAAAAAAGAATCGGTAGCAGATACAGCTAGAGTTTTAGGTAGAATGTATGACGGTATTGAGTTCAGAGGATACAAACACGCTGATGTTGAAACATTAGGAGAATATGCTGGTGTTCCTGTATGGAACGGATTAACTGATACATATCATCCAACTCAAATCTTAGCAGACTGGTTAACAATTATAGAACAAAAAGGTCATTTAAAAGGAATCAACTTTACATATGTTGGAGATGCCCAAAACAACATGGGTAACAGTTTAATGATCGGGGCAGCTAAAATGGGAATGAACTTCACAGCATTAGCTCCAAAATCATTATGGCCAAACCAAGAATTAGTAGATACATGTAAAGCTATCGCTTTAGAAACAGGAGCGACAATTACATTAACTGAAGATATCAACAAAGGAACCAAAGACGCAGACGTAATCTACACAGACGTTTGGGTATCAATGGGAGAACCTAAAGAAGTGTGGGAAGAGCGCGTTAAAATACTAGCTCCTTACCAAGTAAACATGGACATGATTAAAAAAGCCAAAGAAGACGTAACATTCATGCACTGCTTACCAGCATTCCATGATGTGAAAACTGATGTTGGTAGAGATATCGCAGAAAAATTAGGGAAAGAATACCCTGCAGTAGCCAACGGTGAAATGGAAGTTACTGATGAAGTATTCGAATCAAAACATTCAGTAGTATTTGATGAAGCAGAAAACAGAATGCATACAATCAAAGCTGTTATGTTAGCGACTATCGGTAGCTAACATGAGTAGAATCGTTGTAAGCTTAGGTGGTAATGCTCTTGGTAAAAACCCTATAGAACAAAAAGATTTATTAACACAAGTATCAAAACCAATCGTTGAATTAATTAAACAAGGTCACGAAGTAGTTATCGCACACGGTAATGGACCTCAAGTAGGAATGATTAACTTATCATTCACAGAATCAAATTCAACACCAAATATGCCGTTTCCTGAATGTGGAGCTATGAGCCAAGGTTATATTGGTTATCATATGCAAAACGCCATAGGAAACGAATTAACAGCACAAAACATTGATAAAACAATCGCATCAATCGTTACACAAGTACTAGTTGATGAAAATGATGAAGCATTCCAAAATCCAAGGAAACCAATTGGTTCATTCTATACAGAAGAAGAATCAAAAGTATTAGAAGAAACAATGGGGTACCAAATGGTTGAAGATAGTGGTCGTGGATATAGAAGAGTTGTACCTAGTCCAATGCCAATTGATGTAAAAGAGAAAGCTGTTATTAAATCATTATTAAAAGAAGGACATATCGTAATCACTGTTGGTGGTGGAGGTATTCCTGTTATCGATAAAAACGGATCACTTGAAGGAGTAGCTGCAGTTATTGATAAAGATAACGCATCTGCTAAATTAGCTGAGCTAATTAATGCTGATATGTTAGTCATCTTAACAGCGGTTGATAATGTATATATTAATTTCGGGAAAGAAAACAGCGAAGCATTAGAAACTGTTTCAATAGACCGTATCGAATCATTAATCAAAGAGAACCATTTTGCACCTGGTTCTATGCTTCCGAAAATCAATGCAACACTTAAATTTGCAAAGACTGGTAAGATATCAGTTATCGCATCTTTAAACAATGCAAAAGAAGCATTTAAACTAGAAGCAGGAACAATTATTAAGTAGGACATAAATGACATTCTCTGAATGTCATTTTTTTGTTATAATGAGTGTGATGGATAAATAATAATATAAAAGTAATTAAAAATAATTTCTTGTGAAGTGTATAATTTCAAGATATAATTAAGTATCTAATTGAATTTAGTAGTTATATATTTGTAGGGAATTCGATTAGGGAAGGGGAGTAATAGATATGAAAAAAACAATAGGTCTTATATTAATGATGATGGTTCTAGCATTGTCGGGATGTAAAGAAGAAATAAAAAATGAACCAGTGATAGAAGTAGAATCAAATACTGATGCACTGGTTAATTTTGAATTATCAAATGAAGTTTCCGACTTTCTTCTGGATAAGGATATCAAGTATGTAGATGATAGTGCAGGTTACATTTTCATTTCCTATACAGTTAATGAAGATGAGGAAGAAATGATTTGTATTAATCCTGACAAGGAAATTCAGTTCACGATTACTGGTGGATATAAGGATTTAGGTTTTTCTGGAAAATATGATTCACAGTTCCTGATTAATTACACAATTATAGGTGAGGATGGGGCACTTGGTTCTTTTGATGAAACTGGTGAGTTATTGTTCACGTTCGGTAACATATTCTATATGCAAATTGCAGCTAGTGACGATATGTGGTCTAGAGAAGTAATATATATGGGTGATGGGGCATTTGTATATATTGAGAAAGAAACTAGAGATTATGGTAATCAAACAATGAAGTTGGTTAGGCAAGATAAAGATGGTACTACAGTATTATTTGAGTTTTTAAGTTCTAACTTTGGATTGTTCGCAGGATATATTGAAGGTGATAGCTTTATGATTCATTATAGTTCTGAGTTTGTAAGTACAAGAATGGCAAGAGTCAGTATTGAGGGTACAGTTTTATACGACGAACCCACTCAATCAGGATGGGTTACATTCAAAGGTGATAATTTCGTTGTTAGTAGAACAAATGCACATACTATATTTGATTTAAATAACAATATTACTGGATCATTTAGTTCATTTGGGAGTATTTATAATATAGTGGATTATGATGGTTATACTGTTTTTACTACTTCTAAGGATGTGTGTACAGTAAATGATGATGGATCATTTCTTTGTGAGATTATTGAACCAGAGGAAGATGAAGAGGATATTTTATACACTTTTGAAGATGGAAGAAAGATTGTAAAAAGCATTGGACCAAACAATTATGCTATTGTAGAACTTGTCGATGGTGAAGATAGAATATCTTTAACATCTCATACATATATCAGAAATGTTATTGTTGAGAATGAACTGATACATGTGTCAGGACACTCTTATACAACTTACTATTATGAAGTATTTGATTTTGAGGGCAATATTGTTATGGAAGAAGATGGATTCCCAGGTATACTTATCGCGTTAAAAGATGATGGTAATTATATAGTGAATTACTGTGAACCAACTCCTCAAGTTCCGTTTATAATGGAGGATACAAATTGTGTTAAAGAAGTTGATTTTGATGGAAATATTATATGGGAGTTAGAAGATATTTCTCTTATCACTACAGTAGATCAATTTGGTGATAACTTAGTTATTAAGAGTGGTAATCATCAATGTGATATATTCGTTGGTAGTTATTACAATTGCTCATTAGTAGTCGTTTCATTTGATGGAGAATCAAGGTTTGATGTTAATGATGAATATAAGAGTGTAAATTCTTTATACAGTGAAGATGATTATATTTACATCATCGCTGTTGAAGAGAATGTATATGGCGAATATGGTCTTCATGGTGTTATATATAAATTGGATACTTCTATGAATATAGTTGGGGAATTTGAAATTGCATATATGAACGATGAGTATATCTATTATCTTAGCGAAGATTCACTTGTAAGATATTTATATACAAAATAGATTAAACGATTAAAAAGACATTCTAAGAATGTCTTTTTTTTGTTATAATAGAGATACAGAAAGAGGTGGGATGCATGCTGAAGAAAGTAGTATTAATTATTCTTATCGCAGTTATTGGAGTAGGTGTCTATCTTTATAGTAATGAATATCATATAAAGAGAGATAATTATGAACTGATAGGACAGGCATATTTTTTAGGGACAGAAAACAAGAATCCATTTGTAGTAATGGATAGTGGTTCTTTGTTAAACCCAAATGAATCTGATGTTTATGAGTATAACGATGATTCATTTAAAAAGGTGTTTACTTATCAGTACGGTGCAGTCCATTTAATCCATGATGAGATATTTGGGATAACCAAAGAAGAACCTTCAAGTGATTATGAGTTTCAAAGAATAGATATTGAAACTGGAGTAATCACCGATGTTAGCTATACTGGAGAAATTAAAGAGAGTATTAATAGAGGTCGTTTCTTTGATGTAATCGATGATAATGATGATGTAATTATTATTCATCATGAGTTTACTGATACTGTTGATGGTGAATATGTAAGTGAACAATATATATACGTTGTTGATAAGGCATTAAATGAAATTACTAAGATGTACGATTTGTCTGACTATGGAGTCTTAATGTATAACAATGCAAATGACATTCTACTTGAAGATGATAAGATAGTATTTATCGCTAACAAATTTGAAGATAGAGAAGATATAGTATCGATTGATTATGAGACAGACGAAGTAACAAGGGAGACTGTGGATCAGTATGGTCCTGTTCAGTTTTTAAATGGGAAATACTGTTTGATTTCAAAAGATCACAGAATGAATAACACATGTAGAACAATCCCAGAAGGGAAGGAAATCTTCTTGATTGAGTTATTAAGTGATATTGAGTTTAATGTAGAGTTACTTTATGATCAAGAATACGTTTATATTAGATTCGGAAACTTACTGGAAACGTATGATTTAAATGGAGTAATGATATCACAAAATGAAATTGAACGTTCATGGAAATATGTTTTGTATGATGATCACGAACTGGTTTATACAAAAGCTTATGAACAAGGATCTTTCTTTATTAGATCAGTGATTGAAGTAGTATATTACGATATATTAGAAGACGAAGTAACAAAACGATCAAAACCAAAAGCAATTCCAACAACGAATGAAGAAATTAGTGGAGTATAAATAAAGTATAGGAGAGGTGACATTATGGGTAAAGCAGTAGGTATTGGTGGTATATTTCTACAATTTAAAGGTGATGAAAAAGAACTATTTAATTGGTATCAAGCAAACTTAGGGCTTGCTATGTCTCCGTATGGAACTGGGTTTATTGAAGGAGAACAACTTGTGTTGTTATCATTCAAAAGAAGTAGTGAGACAGGACCATATATTAATTTTAGAGTAGACAATATTCAAGAATTAATGGTTAAGTTCAAAAGTGAAGGATTAAAAATCATTTCTGATACACAAGTCTTTGATTACGGAAAGTTTTCACAAGTAGAAGATCCATTTGGTAATATTATTGAACTATGGGAACCAAATGTTGATGTGTATAAGAAAATGGTTAAGAAAGAAATAGATGCATATAAAGAAAAAATGGAAATCAAAAAGATTGATTAAATACTAGGGGGATACTATGAAAGAACAACTAAGAATACTAGACAAGAAACTATACAGATTATCAGTTAGAATTACTTATGGAATTATCTTTATATTTGTAGCACTTATTGTAAACATTTTACCGATATTTGAAGAATTTCAATTAATGTTATTTATGTTAATTGGTGTAGTAGCGATTGTTATGATCACAGTTTGGATATTAAAAACAATTGATCTAACAAGAAGAGTAATTGGAAATATAGTCGATAATGAAATGAAAGAAAAAGCACTGTAACGTGCTTTTTTATTTTTCGGTTATATCCTTTTTTTCTTGGTTATGTTAGAATAGTCTTATTGGAGGAATCATCATGCTTACATTAAAAGATATATTACTAAAAACAAATGATGACAGTGTTCATTTACTGATTACTGACATCCAGATAGAAGAAGACCAAAAGTTAAATAACACAGTCTTCAAAATCCATATTAAGAACCATATGTTTGATGTTGTTAGTGAAACACTATCAATGCATTCTAAACACTTAATTAAGTTCTTGCATGAATTAAGTGATGTCTATTTCAATCAACAAGGTGAGACATCAATAGAGAGCTTAGAAGGTAATCTTGAAGTTAAGTTTAAATATACTTACGGGGGATTTATTGGTGTAACTGGCTTCTTGAGTGAAATGATAGGTGAGAACAAAATCACTTTTGATTATGCTTTGGATCAAACATGTTTCAAGGAAATTAAGACTTACTTGAAAGAAACAGTATTACTTATAAAATAAAAACAGCCAATTTGGCTGTTTTTTTAGTCTAAAGTAAATGTACGTATATCAACTGCGGTTTTATCTTCATCCCAGTAGAAGATAGTAACTTCATCTCCTGATATTCTGAAGTAGAACCTATAAAAATTACCATTTTTATTATGGTTATTTTGGGCTATTTCTGCTTGAGGCTCAACACGGTTATCAATATATCCCGCTAAATCTTCAAAGAACCACCCACCTGTTCCTACATACGAGCGGTCTGAAATTGTGTTATAGAACTTATTATTAACGATTTCAATATCGCCATTATAGTATGCTTGCTTTAATGCGTTTTCTAGAATTATGGCATTTTGTTCATCTACACCGTCTTGTGTATTTTTTATTATGTTACCAACACTGGTTATGGTGAATCCGGCAATGATAGCCATTACGACAATAACTATTAATAATTCAACTAATGTTAGACCTTTGTTTCCCACGCTATCACTCCTTTATATTCATATTAATTTCAAATAATATTGTATCACGCACACATTGTTAAATCAAGAATCACAAAAGTGTAATTGAGTTTCTATCATAATCAATCAAACCATCTGTTTTCATGTTTGATAGTTCCCTCGATAAAGAAGGACGTTGAATGAATAGTTTATTTGCTAATTCTTCTTTTGTCATATTTAGTAATATTCTTTGCTTTTTCTGCTTTCTTTTTTCTTGTTGAAGGTAAAATATAATTTTGTCTCGTATACTCTCTTGAGATAACAGTTTTGAATTGATATTCATTTCATAAGCTTTCTCACTTAACACTGAAAGAAAATTCTTTAATAAATCATGATCATTATAGAGGAATTGTTGAAACTCGTTGTTTGGTATAAATGCTACTTTTGTTTCACCTTGAGTTATCAGATTTCCAGGATATGACTTTTCTTGACTTCCATAGATTAAAACATCTCCAAATAATTGCCCTGGATTTAGTGTATTTAAGGTAAAGTTTTTACCACCAAGGCTATAGGCTTTGATATGGATTTTACCTTCTAAAACAATTCCTAAGGCGGTGCTTAAATCACCTTCCAAAGCAATTGTAAAGCGGTTCGGAAACTGAACTATATTAATGTTGTTTGTGTCAATACGAGTGTTTTTGAATAGGGTACAGTCTTGTAATTTCACGTTATCACCTCTTTGTAACATAGGTTACACTTTTATTTTACCATATATTGTAATATAATAAGTAAAAATACATAAAAAGAAAAGGGAGATTACGTGAAAAAATTACTTAGTTTGTTTTTGGTAGTAGCATTACTTGTTACTGTATCAGGATGTAAAAAGGAAGATGTAAATTTAAAAATTATGGCTCCAATCGGAAGTCCAGCATTAGCTCAAACATATATGGAGAGTACGTTACCTAGTCTAGGAGATAATGTAACATATGAGATTGAAGTAGTGTCTGGAGTAGATCCTCTAGTAGCAGCATTTACTAGTGGGAGTCATGATATTATTTATGCACCAACTAACTTAGGGGCAAAGTTAGTAAGTACAGGTGTTGATTATCAGTTAGCAGCAACAGTAGTATGGGGTAACTTATACTTGGCAACTGGTACAGATGATACATTTGATTTATCAGATTTAGATGGAAAAACAATTGTAGTATTTGGAGAGAATGCAACTCCTCATATTATTTTAAAGGCAATATTAGATAACGAAACATATACAGTTCCACCAGTACTAGAATTCGTTGATAGTGCAGGAACTGCAAATGCAACATTGATTCAAGATCCAAGTAAAATCGTTTTACTTGCTGAACCTGTATTAAGCGTAGCGTCATTACCAAGTAATGTAGCTAATTTAAAATCAATCAATTTACAAGTTGCTTGGGAAAATTTAACTGGAGATTCTAGTTATCCTCAAGCAGGTATATTTGTTAAGACTGGTTTAGATAGTGACGCGGTTGATGCATATTTAGAACAAGTTGAATTATCAATTGAAGCAGCTTTAAATGATCCAGCAGCTGTTGCACAAATGGGTGAAGATTTAGGGTACACATTCCCTTTACCTGTAATGACGTCTGCAATCCCAAGAAGTAATTTAGAATTTGTAACTGCAATTGATTCAAAAACTGCTTTAGAAGCATACTTTTCTTATATTATAGACTTTAATGCAGCGTTAATCGGAGGAGCCTTACCAGAAGACGACTTCTACTACGGTGAATAAAAGAGTACCCAGAGTAGAAAAACTATTCGGGATTCTAAGTGTTGTCATAGTAATTGTCTTATGGCAGTTAACATCTTTGCGCTGGAATCACGTATCATTTTATCCCACTCCGTTTAAAGTACTTAAAGAATTGGTTAATTTATTAACCGATGGGCAAACGTATATAATACTATTAACATCATTCAAACGATTATTTATAGCACTTGCTGTATCAACTGTTTTTGGTACGTTCTTCGGTTTATTTGCCGGATTACATTATCAGGTAGCAGCACTTTTAAAACCAATCGTTGTAGCACTTAGAACAATCCCCGTAATATCAATAGTAGTAATTCTATTAATGATGTATGGGAATGTAGCTAGTTTATACATCATAATCTTTTTACTGATATTCCCAATTATCTATCAATCACAACTAGATGGAATCAGGAATATAGATGGTGTATTACTCGAAGTGTTAAAACTAGATTGTGATAAATGTAGTTTCCCAGCAGTTAGAATGGTATTCTTTCCACTGGCACTACCACATTTAAGAACCGGTATCCTACAGTCTATAGGGCTTGGTATAAAGGTTTTAGTCATGGCTGAGTTCATAGCTCAAACAAAGATCAGTATAGGGCGGGAAATGATTGCGAGTAAAAACTTATTAAATTACTCAAATATTTTTGCCTGGACATTGATATTAGTATTCTTTGTTTTGATCGTGGAACACTATGTTAATAAGTACATCAAGTATACAAAAATTTAGCCTTATATATAATA
Organism: Candidatus Izemoplasma sp.; assembly: GCF_982632705.1. Lineage (NCBI taxonomy): Bacteria > Bacillati > Mycoplasmatota > Mollicutes > Candidatus Izemoplasmatales > Candidatus Izemoplasmataceae > Candidatus Izemoplasma > Candidatus Izemoplasma sp. Next base: position 11,519 of record NZ_CEXEES010000011.1, read on the forward strand.
TAGAAAAAGCAGATTTAAAATAGATTAAAAAAAAACTAAAAAAGTCCTTGCAATAGGATTTTTTTTTTTGCTATTATGTTCAAGACTCTCGCCAGAGTCGGGCTACGAAGTGTGAGGTTGCCGACACACCGAGACGCGTTGTCTTGTGTATCGGGTCATTCATACCGAGCAAGTCTATATTTAATATAGGCGAAAGGAGGAAATTAAATGGCAAGTCAAAAAATTAGAATTAGATTGAAATCTTATGATCACAGATTATTAGATCAATCAGCTCAAAAGATTGTTGATACAGCGAAGAAAACCGGAGCTAAAATCAGTGGACCAATTCCACTTCCTACAGAAAAGGAAATATTTACAATCTTGAGATCAGTTCACGTTAATAAGACATCTCGTGAACAATTTGAAAGACGTACACATAAACGTCTTATCGATATTGCGGATCCAACTCCAGCAACTATCGACAGTTTGATGCACTTAGATTTACCATCTGGTGTAGACATAGTTTTAAAATAAATTATAGGAGGTAGACTCATGGCCAAAGGTATCTTAGGAACAAAAGTTGGTATGACACAAATCTTCAACGAAGACGGGAAATTAGTACCGGTAACAGTTGTAGCGTGTGAACCAAACGTAGTTCTACAAAAGAAAACAATGGAAAATGATGGATATGAAGCTATTCAATTAGGCTTCAAAACAAAAAGAGTTAAATTAGCAAACAAACCTGAATTAGGGCACGTAGCTAAAGCAGACTCAGCACCTAAGCGCTACTTAAGAGAAGTTAAGGGACATGAACTTTATAACTTCGAAGTAGGTCAAGAGATTAGTGTAAATATATTTAATGAAGGTGAAACAGTAGATGTTACTGGGACTTCAAAAGGTAAAGGATTCCAAGGTTCGATCAAGAGACATAATCAACACACAGGACCAATGGGGCACGGATCTCACTATCACAGAGGACCTGGTTCTATGGGATCAGTTGATCCAAACCACGTAAGAAAAGGTAAATTATTACCTGGACATATGGGTGTAGACACAGTAACTATCCAAAACCTAGAGATAGTAAAAGTAGATACAGAAAGAAACTTATTATTAGTAAGCGGTTCTGTACCTGGACCAAGAAGAGGGCTTGTATTTGTAAGACGCGGAATCAAAGCTGAGAGCATTGATGCTTTAAACCCAGCAGACTTCGTAACAGCAGTAGAAGCACCAGCAGTAGAAGAAGTATTAGAAACAGAAGCTCAAGAGGCTCAAGAATAATCAAATCTGAAAGGAGGATTTATCATGCCTAAAGTTGCATTGTTAAGTCAAGCAGGACAAAACGTTGGAGATATTGAATTATTAGATTCAGTATTCGGTATTGAACCAAACCAACAAGCTTTATACGATGTCGTTAAAGCACAAAGAGCTGCAATGCGTCAAGGAACTCACAAGACTAAAACTCGTACAGAAGTTCGTGGTGGTGGACGTAAGCCATGGAAACAAAAAGGAACAGGACGCGCGAGATCAGGGAGTACTAGATCACCTTTATGGACTGGCGGAGGAGTTGTATTTGGACCTTCACCAAGAGATTATAGTGTGAAAGTAAATAGAAAAGTTCGTAGACTAGCATTAAAATCAGTTCTATCACAAAAATTAAGTGATGAAAAATTAAGAGTATTAGACAAATTAGAATTATCAGAAATTAAAACTAAAGGAATGACTGAAGTTTTAAATAGTTTAGAAGTATCTGGTAAAGTTGCATTCATTTGTAAAGACGCAAATGAAAACGCAGCAATGTCAGCAAGAAACATACCAGGAGTTACTGTAACAACTGCATCACACGTTAGTGTGTATGAATTAATGAATTTCAAAACAGTAGTTGTAACAGCAGACGCGGTTAAATTCTACGAGGAGGTGCTTGGATAATGTTAGCAAGTGAAATTATCAAAAGACCTATCATCACAGAAAAATCAATGTTATTGGTTGAAGAATTAAATAAATACACATTCAGCGTTGATAAAAGAGCAAATAAAGTTCAAATCAAAAAAGCTGTTGAAGAATTATTCGATGTGAAAGTAACAAAAGTAAATAAAATAAAAACTGCTCCTAAAATGAAGAGAGTAGGACAACACTCAGGTTTCAAAGCAGAAGTTGTGAAAGCAGTGGTTACACTAGCAAAAGACAACAAAATTGAAATCTTTGCAGCATAACAATTAAGGAGGTTATCTTATGGCTTTAAAGAAATATAAAGCGATAACGAATGGTTTACGTCATATGACAAGTCTTGATTTCGCAGAAATCACAACTGACAAACCAGAAAAGTCTTTATTAACTAAGTTAAATAAAAGATCTGGACGTAATAACCAAGGTAAAATTACAGTTCGTCACCAAGGTGGAGGAGCTAAAAGAAAATACCGTCTTATCGACTTTAAAAGAAATAAAGACAACGTTCCTGGTAAAGTTGCAACAATCGAATATGATCCTAACCGTACAGCAAATATTGCTTTAATCAATTACGCTGATGGGGAGAAAAGATATATCTTAGCTCCAAAAGGATTACAAGTTGGAATGACAATTGAATCAGGAATCAAAGCAGATATCATTGTTGGTAATACATTACCATTAATGAACATCCCAGTAGGGACAGTAATTCATAATATCGAATTACATCCAGGACACGGTGGCCAAATGGCTCGTAGTGCTGGAGCAAGCGCTCAAATATTAGGGCGTGAAGAAAGATATGTATTAGTACGTTTAACTAGTGGAGAAGTTCGTAAAGTATTAAATACTTGTAGAGCTACAATCGGTGTTGTTGGGAATGAAGAACATTCTAACGTTAACTGGGGTAAAGCTGGTCGTATGAGACATAAAGGTGTTAGACCTACAGTTCGTGGTAGTGTTATGAACCCAGTAGACCATCCACACGGTGGTGGAGAAGGACGTCAGCCAATTGGTAAAAAAGGTCCTGTTACTCCTTGGGGTAAACCTGCACTTGGATTAAAAACTAGAAACAAAAATAAAGCTAGCAATAAATATATTGTTAGACGTAAGAAATAGAAAGGAGCACCTATAAATGTCAAGATCAATTAAAAAAGGTCCATTCTGTGACGATCACTTAATGAAAAAAGTTGAAGCTTTAAACGTAAGTAAAAAGAAAACTGTTATTCAAACGTGGTCTAGAAGATCAACAATCTTCCCAGAATTCATTGGACACACAATCGCAGTTTATAACGGGAAAGAACATATACCTGTTTATGTACAAGAAGATATGGTTGGACACAAATTAGGAGAGTTTGCTCCTACTAGAAATCAACGTGGACACGAAAAAGACAAAAAGGCTAATAGAAAGTAGAGGAGAACTATGGAATCAAGAGCACAAGCAAAAATGGTACGTATCTCTTCTCGAAAAGTTAAATTAGTTATTGATTTAGTAAGAGGAAAATCTTTAGGAGAAGCAATGAACATTTTAAACTTTACAACTAAAGCAGCATCTCCAATCGTTTCTAAATTATTATTATCAGCTGCAGCTAATGCAGAACACAATTTCAACATGGATATCGAGAAGTTATTCGTAAAAGAAATCTATGTAGGCGAAGGTCCTACATTAAAAAGAATTAGACCAAGAGCACAAGGTCGTGCAACACAAATCTTAAAAAGAACCAGCCACATTACAGCAGTAGTGGCTGAGAAAGAGTAAGGAGGGAATCTTATGGGTCAAAAAGTAAGTCCGGTCGGTTTAAGAATTGGAATTATCAGAGATTGGGATTCTCGCTGGTACGCAGATAAAAATGATGTAGCTGATTTACTTCAAGAAGATTTAAAAATCAGAGCATTATTAGAAGAGTTCTATGCGAACTCAAGTGTATCAAGAATTGAAATCGAAAGAAGCAAGGGTAGAGTTATCATTATCGTTCACACTGCTAAACCAGGTATGGTTATCGGTAGAGATGGTAGTGTTAAGAAAGCCGTTGTTGATAAGTTACAAGCTTTATCAGGTAAAGAAGTTTTCATTAACGTGAAAGAAATCAAAAGACCTGAAAAAGATGCTAAATTAGTAGCTGACAGTATCGCTTATCAATTAGAAAACAGAGCATCATTCCGTCGTGTTCAGAAAATGGCTATTCAAAGAGCTATGCGTTCTGGAGCAAAAGGATGTAAAACTTTAGTTTCTGGTAGATTAGGTGGAGCTGAAATGGCAAGAAGCGAAGGATACAGTGAAGGTAATGTTCCATTACATACATTACGTGCTGATATCGATTACGCTGCTGCTGAAGCAGATACTACTTATGGTAAATTAGGAATTAAAGTATGGATCTATAAAGGTGAAGTACTTCCTAACAAAAACAGAGGAGGTAAGAAGTAATGTTAACTCCTAAAAGATTAAAGTACAGAAGACCTCATAGAGTATCTTATGAAGGTAAAGCCAAAGGTGGAACTACGGTTGCATTTGGTGAATTTGGATTAATGTCTATGCAAGGTGCATGGATTACTAACCGTCAAATAGAGGCAGCTCGTGTTGCTATGACAAGATATATGAAACGTCAAGGAAAAGTATGGATTCGTATTTTCCCTCATATGGCGAAAACAGCAAAACCATTAGAAGTACGTATGGGATCTGGTAAAGGTTCTCCAGACGGATTTGTAGCGGTTGTTAAACAAGGTGTTATAATGTTCGAAATTGCAGGAGTATCTGAAGAAGTGGCTAGAGAAGCATTGCGTCTTGCTCAACACAAACTACCTGTAAGAACTAAATTCATTAGAAAAGAAAGTGGTGATTCTAGTGCTAGCTAAAGATATCAGAGAATGGGACACTACAAAAATCAACGAAGAAATCGTTGTTTTGAAAAAAGAGCTATTTGACCTTCGCTTTCAACAAGCGACAGGACAATTAGAAAACACTGCTCGTATTAGTAAAGTTAAGAAAGACATTGCAAGAATGAAAACTATTCTTAACGAAAGAGCTTAGGCGAGAGGAGAAAACTTATGGAACGTAATAAGAGAAGAATACTTAGCGGTACTGTAGTTTCAGCTTCAGGAGACAAAACAGTTTCAGTTATGGTACAAAGTTATAGAAAACACCGTTTATACGGTAAAAGAGTATTACAAACCAAAAAATTCGCTACGCATGATGAAGAAAATGTATGTGAAGTTGGAGACGTAGTACGTATTGTGGAAACTCGTCCATTATCAAAATCGAAGAGATTCCGTTTATTAGAAGTATTAGAGAAACAATCTTAATATAGAGCGTAAAAGGAGGAATTATAATGATTCAACAAGAATCTAGGTTAAAAATTGCTGATAACTCTGGAGCTCGTGAAGTCTTAACTATTAAGGTTTTAGGAGGTACTGGACGTAAATACGCTAGTATCGGAGATATCATTACAGTTACTGTTAAACACGCTTCTCCTGGTGGACAAGTTAAAAAGGGAGACGTAGTAAAAGCAGTAATCGTTAGAACAAAAAGAGAAGTTCGTCGTAAAGACGGATCATACATCAAATTTGATGATAATGCAGCAGTAATCTTAAAGGACGACAAATCACCTCGTGGTACTCGTATCTTTGGACCTGTAGCAAGAGAGTTACGTGAAAAAGGATTTATGAAAATCGTTTCACTAGCTCCAGAAGTATTATAAGAGTAGGAGGAAACTGATGAAGATTAAAAAAGGAGATACTGTTAAAGTTATTAGCGGTGCAAACCTTGGTAAAGAAGGTAAAGTCTTAAAAGTTTATCCTAAAGCGAACAAATTAATCGTTGAAGGTGTAAACATAATCAAAAAACATGCAAAACCTACACAAAACCATCCTGATGGTGGAATCTTAGAATACGAAGCTCCATTCAACGCTTCTAACGTAATGATCGTTGAGAAGAAGACTGGTATTACAAGAGTAGGATACAAATTTGTTACAGAAACTACGAAAACTGGAGAAGTAACAAAAAAAGTGAGATATTCTAAAAAATCTGGTGAGGTATTAGACTAATCAGAAAGGAGGCTTTACGCATATGAATCGCTTACAAGAGAAATATCAAAAGAGCGTTGTTCCATCTTTAGTTGAAAAGTTTAACTATAAATCAGTAATGCAGGCTCCTCAAGTTGATAAGATTGTTATTAACATGGGTGTTGGAGACTCAATTACAAATTCTAAAGCATTAGATGACGCAGTAAATGAAATGACGCAAATAACAGGTCAAAAGCCTATTATTACAAAAGCAAAAAAATCAATCGCAAACTTCAAATTAAGAGAAGGTATGCCTATTGGTTGTAAGGTAACATTACGTGGACCAAGAATGTTCGAATTCCTAGACAAACTAGTTTCGATCGCACTTCCACGAGTTAGAGACTTCCAAGGAGTTTCAAACAAAGCATTCGACGGTAGAGGTAACTTTACTTTAGGTGTTAAAGAACAATTAATCTTCCCTGAAATTAATTACGACAAAGTAAATAGAGTAAGAGGAATGGATATTGTTATAGTTACAACGGCTAACACAGACTTAGAGGCAAAAGAATTATTATCGCAGCTAGGTATGCCGTTTAAAAAATAAGGAGGAAACATTATGGCTAAAAAGTCAATGAAAGTTAAACAACAACGTGGTAGTAAATTTCCAGTAAGAGAATATACTCGTTGTGAAAGATGTGGTAGACCACATTCTGTTTACAGAAAATTCAAATTATGCCGTGTTTGTTTCCGTGAATTAGCTTATTTAGGACAAATACCAGGCGTTAAAAAAGCAAGTTGGTAAAAAATAATTTTCCAAGTAAATTGGAAGGAGGCAAAATTATATGGTAATGACTGACCCTATCGCGGATATGCTGACTAGAATCAGAAATGCAAACCAAATGAAACACAAGACTGTAGATATGCCTGCTTCAAAACTGAAAAAAGAGTTTTTAGAAGTTTTGAAGAAAGAAGGTTACGTTACTGATGTTGCTACTATCAAAAATGATGTGCAAGATACATTACGTGTAACATTAAAATATTTACAAACTGAAAGAGTTATTAAAGGATTAAAAAGAATCTCTAAGCCAGGTCTTAGAGTATATGCAAAAACAAACGAAATTCCTAAAGTCTTAAATGGTTTAGGAATCGCAGTGATTTCAACTTCACAAGGTCTGTTCACAGATCGTGAAACTCGCAAGCTTAAAGTTGGCGGGGAAATCCTAGCGTACGTTTGGTAAAATAAACGGAGGTGTAACAGATGAGTCGTATTGGTAAAAAACCGATTTCACTACCTAATGGAGTAGAAGTTTCTGTTGACGATTTAAACGTAGTTACTGTTAAAGGACCTAAAGGAACTTTATCATTAACTGTAAGTAATGAATTAACAGTTAAAATTCAAGATTCAGTATTAGAAGTAGAAAGACCATCAGATTCTAAAGCGCACAAAACCATTCATGGAACTATGAGATCATTAATTAATAATCTTGTAATAGGTGTGACTGAAGGATTTAAGAAGGAATTAGTAATGAAAGGTGTAGGTTATAGAGCCTCACTTAAAGGAAATACTTTAGTTATTTTAGCAGGATATTCACATCCAGTTGAAATGGAGATCCCTGAAGGAATCACTATGGAAGTGCCTAAGAACACTCAAATGATCGTTTCTGGAATTGACAAACAATTAGTTGGAGAATTTTCAGCTAATATTAGATCGGTTCGCCCACCTGAACCATATCTAGGAAAAGGTATCCGTTATGTCGATGAATACGTTCGTCGTAAAGAAGGGAAAACTGCGTAAGCAGTAAGGTGATTATAGATGATTAAGAAAACGTCAAGAAATGTCTTACGTCAAAAAAGACATCAAAGAATCAGAAGTGCTTTAATCGGTACTCCTTCTAAACCACGTATAAGTGTATTTAGATCAAGCAAAAACATTTACGCTCAAATTATTGATGATGTAAATGCAGTTACTCTAGTAAGCGCAACTAGCGTTGAAAAAGATAACAAATTAACAAATGGTGGAAACGTTGAAGCTGCGAAGGCAGTAGGAACATTATTAGCAGAAAGAGCTGCTGCTAAAGAAATTAAAAATGTTGTATTCGACAGAAGTGGTTACCTTTACCACGGAAGAGTTAAAGCATTAGCTGAAGCTGCACGTGCAGCAGGACTGGAATTCTAGGAGGTATATCATGGAAGACAATAATAGAAAAAGAAATAACAAAAGACCTCGTCGTCAAAGAGAAGTTAAGCTTTACGAAGAGAGAGTTGTTAATATCAACCGTGTTACTAAAGTTGTTAAAGGTGGACGTCGTTTCAGATTTAGCGCATTAGTAGTAATCGGAGATAGAAAAGGTAAAGTTGGATTTGGTACTGGGAAAGCTCAAGAAGTACCTGATGCAATCAAAAAAGCAATTGAAGAAGCAAAACGTAATTTAGTTATGGTTCCAATGTATGGAACTACATTACCACATGAAATCACTGGTAAATTTGGTGCTGGTGAAGTATTCTTAAAACCTGCTGTAGGCGGGACAGGAGTTATCGCTGGAGGGCCAGTTCGTGCCGTTCTAGAGTTAGCTGGAGTAGAAGATATTTTAAGTAAAAACTTAGGATCTGCTACACCGATCAACATTGTAAGAGCTGTATTTAACGCAATCGAAAACTTAAGAACTGCGGATCAAGTTGCTCGTACAAGAGGATTAACTGTAGAGGAGATTTTACACTAATGGCGAAATTATCGATTAAACTAGTTAGAAGTGTAATTGCTTCTAAACCAAACCAAAGAGCTACTGCGAAAGCATTAGGATTAACTAAATTACAAAAAACTGTTATTAAAAACGATTCTCCAACTATTAGAGGAATGATTAACGTTGTTGCTCACTTAGTTGAAGTTAAGGAGGTATAAGTCATGGAATTACATAACTTAAAACCAACTCCAGGTTCAACACATTCAACAAAACGTCTAGGTAGAGGTGTCGGTTCAGGACTAGGTAAAACATCTGGTCGCGGGACAAAAGGACAAAACTCACGTTCAGGTGGAGGAACTCGCCCAGGATTCGAGGGTGGACAAACTCCATGGTTCAAACGTATTCCTAAACGTGGATTTACTAACCGTTTCAGAAAAGAATTCGCAATTGTTAATGTTGAAGATCTTAATAAGTACGAAGAAGGAACAGTTGTTACTCCAGAATTATTACTACAAGATAGAATTATCCGTAAGTACTTAGATGGTGTTAAAGTCTTAGGAAACGGTGAAATTTCTAAAAAATTAACTGTTCAAGCAAACAAATTCACAGGTTCAGCTGTAGCTAAGATAGAAGCAGCTGGAGGAACTACTGAGGTAATCTAATGGATAATTTTGTTGCAGTATTTAAAAATAAAAGTGTTCTAAAGAAAATTGGATTTACTTTATTAGCATTCTTAATTTACAAAGCAGCAACTTATATCACTGTCCCTCTAGTGGATGCAACTTCAATTACAGCATTCTTCACAGAAAATGATGGAGGATTTATTGGAATTGCCAACGCATTTACAGGTAATGCATTGAAGCAATTTAGTGTAATAGCCTTAGGGATTGGGCCATACATCACGGCTTCAATCGTTGTTCAATTATTACAAATGGACATCATTCCATTACTTAAAGAATGGACTGAAGAGGGAGAAACAGGGAAACAAAAGATTAATCAATTAACTAGATATTTAGCAATTGGTTTGGCATTCGTTCAAGCGTTAGCAATGACATTAGGATTTGAACTTCAAGGTGGTGGGGGTATCCTTGCCGGTGTTGATGGAACATTCTTAATATACGTTTATATCGCATTTGTTATGACTGCTGGGACTGCATTCTTATTATGGTTAAGCGATCAGATCACATTACGAGGTATAGGAAACGGAACTTCAATGATTATCGTTGCAGGTATCGTATCATCTATGCCAAGTATGTTTATTACTCTGTGGGATATGAAAGTATTAGCTGAAACAGCGACACTACGTAACAATGTAGAATTTGGAATTGTTGTATTAATTTACATCTTCGTTATATTCTTTGTAACGATCATGCAATCAGCACAACGTAAGATACCTATTCAGTATTCGAATAGACCATCTGCATCTAAATTCCAAGGTAAAACTGACAGCAATATACCAATTAAAATTAACTCTGCAGGAGTTATTCCAGTAATATTCGCGGTTACTTTATTAAGTATCCCAACAACAATTACAGGATTACTTACTACAGAAGGTTCAGCATGGTGGAGATTCTTCTATGAATTATTCACATATACTAGACCACTTGGTTACTCGTTATATGTTACGTTGATCTTTGTATTTGCATTCTTCTATGCATTTGTTCAAATCAACCCAGAAAAAGTAGCGAAAAACCTTCAAAACCAAAAAGCATACATCCCAGGTGTACGCCCAGGTATTGAAACAGAAAACTATATCTCTAGAGCGTTATTCCGTGTAACAATTATCGGAGCAACATATCTAGTATTTGTAGCATCATTACCAATTTTCGCCGCTATGTTATTTGACTTACCATCAGTTGTTCAAGTTGGTGGAACAAGTTTATTAATCGTAGTTGGTGTTGCTATCGAAACGACAAAGCAGATTAAAACGCAAACCCAAGAGCAAACTTACAGCGGATTTATTAAATAAGGACGCCCAGTTTGAAAATCTTAGTTATGGGCCCTCCAGGGGCTGGTAAAGGTAGCCAATCTGCACGTATTAGAGAACATTATAATATCGTTAGTATCTCAACTGGACAAATGTTCAGAGATGCTTTCAATAACAATGAGCCAATAGGTATCGAAGCTATGAAATATATAAAAGACGGAAATCTTGTTAGTGATGATATCACAAATGAGATAGTACGTATCAGACTTAGTAAAGCAGATGCTGAAGATAATTTCATCTTAGATGGATATCCTCGTACTGTGGCACAAGCAATTGCATTAGATGAAATGTTAACTGACATGGGGACAAACTTAGACAAGGTGATCAATATTTTATCAAGCCATGACGTTCTATTTGAACGTATGGAACAACGTCGTGTATGCGATGGTTGTGATGCAACATACCATTTACGTTTCAAACGTCCATCAGTTATTGATGTATGTGACAAATGTGGTGGAAATTTATATCAACGTCAAGATGATACTACTGAAAGTGTTAAGAACCGTCTGGATATTTATGAAACTAAGACTAAACCTTTATTAGACTATTACGATAAACAACATAATTTATATAATGTAAATGGAATGCAGGATTTCGATCATGTATACAGAGACATTATAGATATACTGGATGAAATAAACTAATGGTAACTATTAAAAGTAAAAGAGAAATTGAACTGATGAGAGAAGCAGGGCGCATCGTTGCCCTTGCTCATCATGAGATTAAAGGGTTCATAAAACCAGGTGTAACAACAATGGAAATAGATCAACTTGTGGAAAAGGTAATTCGAAATAGCAATGCTATACCTTCCTTTAAAGGTTATGGTGGATTCCCAGGAAGTGCATGTACAAGTGTTAATAAACAGGTAGTACATGGTATACCGAGTGCGGAAGTTATTCTTAAAGATGGTGACATCATATCAGTCGATATTGGAGCTATCTATAAAGGATATCATGGCGATAGCGCATGGACGTATCCAGTTGGTACAATCAGCGAAGAAGCTGAACAATTATTAGCAGTTACAAAACAATCACTTTTCGAGGGATTAAAAATGGCGACAGCAGGTAACAGATTATCTGATATCAGTCACGCTATACAAACACACGCAGAATCTTTTGGATACGGAATCGTTAGAGAATTTGTAGGACATGGACTTGGCAAGAACTTACACGAAGATCCACAAATACCTAACTATGGGCTTCCAGGTAAAGGAACTTTACTGAAAAGCGGTATGACTCTAGCAATTGAACCTATGGTTAACATGGGTAGAAAAGAAGTAAGAGTACTAAAAGATAACTGGACAGCAGTTACAATTGATGGAAAATTAAGTGCTCATTTTGAACATAGTATTTTAATCACAGAGGATGAATGTATCATCCTAACTGCGCTTTAAGAGGAGGCGAATTATATGGCAAAAGAAGATAAAATAGAATTAGAAGGTAAGGTCGTTGAATCGTTACCTAACACACAGTTCATTGTAGAATTAGAGAATGGACATAAAATCAAGGCACACGTTTCTGGTAAAATCCGTATGTATTACATTCGCATCTTACCAGGTGATAGAGTTACAGTGGAAATGTCACCGTACGATTTAACACGTGGGCGAATCACATATCGTCATAAATAAATTAACAATCTCCAGAGGAGGATTTTAAAAATGAAAGTAAGACCAAGTGTAAAGAAAATTTGCGATAAATGTAAAGTAATCAAACGAAAAGGTAGAGTTATGGTTATTTGCGAGAATCCAAAACACAAACAAAGACAAGGTTAAAGGAGGCTCACTAGATGGCACGTATATCAGGTGTAGATATCCCACGAGACAAAAGAGTAGTGATTTCACTAACTTATGTATTCGGAATTGGGAAGACAACAGCACAGCAAATCTTAGCTGCAGCTGAAGTAAACGAAGATACAAGAGTAAAAGACTTAACGGAAGACGAATTAGGTCGTATTCGTACTGAAGTTTCAGAAATAAAAACTGAGGGAGACTTACGTAGAGAAGTTTCTTTAAACATTAAACGACTTCAAGAGATCGGTAGTTACCGTGGAATGCGTCATAGAAGAGGATTACCAGTACGTGGGCAAAACACAAGAAACAATGCTCGTACAAGAAAAGGTCCTAGAAGAACTGTCGCTAATAAGAAGAAATAGGAGGATATATCATGGCAAAAAAACAAACTAGAAAACGTCGTGTGAAAAAGAATATTCCTTCAGGAGTAGCGCACATTCATTCGACTTTCAACAACACAATTATCACAGTAACGGATCCTAATGGGAACGCAATTGCATGGAGCAGTGCTGGAGCATTAGGTTACAAAGGGAGCCGTAAATCAACACCATTCGCAGCGCAATTAGCTTCTGAAGCATGTGCAAAATCAGCAATGGAACACGGTGTACAAAGAGTAGAAGTTTCAGTTAAGGGACCTGGTCCTGGACGTGAAGCAGCTATTAGAGCTTTACAAACAGCAGGATTAGAAATTACTGCAATTAAAGACGTAACACCAATCCCACATAACGGATGTCGTCCACCAAAACGACCTCACAAATAATATGGGACAATAAATAAGGGAGGTAGTTTATTTGAAAAATTTAAAATTTGAAAGACCAAATACTACTATTGAAACAATTGACGAATCTAATACTTATGGAAAATTCGTAGTATCGCCTCTTGAAAGAGGTTATGGAATTACATTAGGTAACTCACTTCGTAGAATATTGTTATCATCATTACCTGGAGCAGCAATCATAAACTGTGAAATCGATGGTGTAGAACACGAGTTCTCAAGTATCGACGGAGTAGTGGAAGATGTTACAGCTATTGTCTTAAACTTAAAAGAAGTTGTCCTATCAATTGATAACGATGATCCAAGCGTTGAAAAACGTTTAGAGATTTACGTAGAAGGTCCACATGTTGTAACTGCAAAAGATATCCTATGTGATAACGAAGTTACAGTAGTGAACGAAGACCAACATATTGCTACAGTTAACAAAGGTAAGTTCCGTATGGTAATGGTAGCAAAAAAAGGTATTGGGTACGTTAGTGCCGAGAATAATAAAGAGTTTAGCGACCATGTAGGATTAATTCCTATCGATAGTATCTATACTCCAGTACAAAGATGTAACTACGAAGTAGAGCCTGCTTCATCAGGAAGCGGAGCATTAGAAAAACTTGTATTAGAAGTTTGGACTACAGGCGCAGTTACACCACAGGAAGCGATCGGAGTAGCATCTGGAATGATGATTGCGCACTTAAATGTATTACAAGATTTAAGTACAAAAACATTTGAAGGTGATGATTTCATGATCGAACGTGAAGATGAAGAAAATTCACAAATCTTAGAAATGCAAATTGAAGATTTAGATTTATCAGTAAGAAGTTATAACTGTCTAAAAAGAGCTGGAATTAACACAGTGAACGAATTAACCAAAAAGTCTGAAGAAGACATGATGAAAGTTCGTAACCTAGGTAAGAAATCTCTAAAAGAAGTTAAACAAAAGCTTGATGAACTTGGTCTTGGATTAGCAAGACATTAATAGGAGGTACACTCATGGCTGGTTACAGTAAATTAAACCGTAGAAGTGATCAACGTAAAGCGATGTTAAGAGACTTAGTTACTCAATTAATTATCCACGAACGTATTACAACTACTGAAACTAAAGCGAAAGAACTAAGACGCTTAGCGGACAAAATGGTTACCTTAGGTAAAAAAGGTACATTACATGCTAGACGTCAAGCTGCTCAAACAGTTAGATTCTTAGACGCCGGAGAAGATAAAAACGCAGTTCAAAAATTATTTGAAGATATCGCACCAAGATTCAAAGAGAGACCTGGTGGATATACTAGAATATATAAAATGGGGCCAAGACGTGGAGATTCAACTCCTATGGCAATCATTGAATTCGTAGAATAAATTCGTAATAAAACACCTTCATTTGAAGGTGTTTTTTATTGGACAAAAATGCCGTATTATAAATAAGCCCGTATGTTATAATATATAAGTAAAGATAATTACAAGGAGAGATGACTATGAAGAATTTATCATTCATAATCGCAATGGTCGGGCTATTTATCGGACTGACAATTATAGAATTAACGATGTTCCAAAGTTATTACTTCTTTAGTTTGATCATAACTTTCATTACAGCTGGATACACATATTCAATGAGTCATACATCTTTTCATGGATTAGTTACTCAAACCCTACAAGATTGGAAACCTGAAAAACTATCAAAATTAGTTAACAGTTCAAGGCATACATATATATTCAATCAATTCTCTGTTAACGACCTTAAGTTATTTATTGATGTTCTTACAGGCGACGATATTCAGTTACCACAAGCGTATACAAGATTTACATATTTGAATGATATTGAAAGACACCATACAAGTTATATATATCAACTATTCTATTTGTTTAAGAACGATCTAAATACATTCTTGAAGTTAAAGAAAATTGATAAGAAAACTGAAAACCTAATCTTTGAAGACAACATTAAAACAAAAGAACCTGGAAAGATTTATTTTGACAAAGTTGTGTTTGAACTAGATCTAACAGTGTTTGATGATATTTACTTTTTATATCAAAACAGTTACGATTTTGAATATCTAGATAATAAAAGATATGCACACAATGTATATAATTACATCAAGGAAAAAGCGCTTTACTACTACCTTTACAATACGGAGCAACACAAGGAGCAACATAAGTATTGGAAACAAAGTGATTTCATATTTGATGAATTCTTGGAGGAACAACAATGATATATATTATAAGTGGAGCGTCACGTTCAGGTAAAACAATCGCAGCTAAAATGTTGTTTAAGAAAACGAATATCCCATATATAAATGTGGATCAATTAATGATGGGATTTGCTGGTGGAATGTTTGACACAGGAATACATCCAGAAAACTGGCCGGATAAAAATGCAGAGTTAATGTGGCCATTTTTAAAAAATACAATTATATCAATGATTGAAGGTGGAATTGATTACATCTTTGAAGGTGAAGAGTTTTTACCTGAATTAATCAATGAACTTGATATCCTATATCCAAATATAATACGACGATGTTTTATCGGATTTACTGAGATATCTCAAAAAGATAAAATGGATAATATAAGAAAGTATGCAGAACCAAATGATTGGCTAGTTGTTCATATGGATGACTATATAAAAGATCATATAAATAATATGATAAAATATAGTAATACTATTAAAGAGAAATGTTTAGAACACAATACTGTGTACTTTGATTCCTCTTCAGAGTTTCAAAATACGTTAGATGAAGTAGTTCAGTATCTATGCGTTATAAAAGAAACTGTTTCATATTAGAAATAGCGTTTTCGCGAAGTCAATACTCACTCTATAAAAATTTGAATTCAAGGCAAGTTGATTTATATTTTTGTAGATGCATTTATAATAAAATAAAGAGACATTAATATGTCTCTTTTATTTACATGGAATTGTCAAATTGTACGGTAATATTCTAGAACTTGTCTTTATTTGCAAAATGTTTCATGAGCTTTTTGATGTCACTCATATCTTCTTTTATAGATTGTACGTTAAAGTATAGATTTAAACTTAGCATAACAATTAAATGTAATACTAGTATTGATAATATACCTCCAATTGATTCTAAGATACCAAATCCATTATCATTAAACCACATATACAGTACCACTAGAACTCCGCTGATTTCAGTTAAAATCCAAATAACCAATAAAACCCGCAACCAAACTGTGCTCGATGGATCGAAAAATTCATTCAATCCGTTAGATGTACTTTTGCCTTTATTTACACTTTTTCGTTTAACCATTGTTCTTCTTTGCAAATCAGATTTTGAACTTATATTCCGATTTGCAATAAGCTGTGCTCCACAATTATTACACGTGATTGTACCTCCATCACTTTCTGATTTACACTGTGGACAAATTATGATTTTCATATGTTACACCTACCCTCGTAATCCATTATAACATTGTTTTTAGTTCGTGTAAAAAAATGTCTTAAAACATATACATATCAATTTAATCAAATGATTATATTTAGTGCAAATACATTGTATATTTGATATAATTACGTGAGCAATGGAGTTGATGATATGAACATTATAGAAATAAAAGATTTATCATTTGCTTACCGTAAAAACCAACCTGTATTAAAGAATATCAATCTAAACATTAAAAAAGGTGAATGGGTTAGTATTCTAGGGCATAACGGTAGTGGTAAATCAACGTTATCTAAACTAATAATGGGATTACTAAAAGCAAATGAAGGTGAAATCGTTGTAGACGATATCACACTAACTGAAGAGACGTTATATGAAGTTAGAAGTAAAATAGGTATAGTCTTTCAAAACCCAGACAATCAATTTGTTGGGGTTACTGTAGAAGACGATATCGCTTTTGGTATGGAGAACCTTGAAATAGAACGAGAAGAAATGGTTAAGAGAATTGATAAATATAGTAAAAAAGTAAGTATGAATGAATACCTTAGTAAACCACCACATCAATTGAGTGGGGGACAAAAACAAAGAGTTGCGATAGCTGGAATATTAGCTATGGAATCAGATATTATCATATTTGACGAGGCTACTAGTATGTTAGATCCTAAGGGACGAGATTCAATCATGGAACAAATTAGAGAATTAAAAGAAGATGGAGCTACTATTATATCGATTACTCATGATATGAAAGAAGCTGTATATAGTGATACAATCGTTGTACTAAAAGAAGGAGAAATCCTAGCTAGCGGAGATGCTATGGATATCTTAAGTAATAAAGAAGTATTAAATGCTTCAAACCTAGAGTTGTTATTACCTCTAAAACTTCTACATAAACTAGAAGAAGCAGAGATCAATAATGAGGAAATGAGAGATATATTATGGCAATTAAGTTTGAACAAGTAAGTTTCTCATACAGAACCATGGATGGGTCTGTTTTCTCCGCTCTAAAAGACATTTCATTTGAAATCGAGAGTAAAGGCGAGTTCATAACATTAGTTGGTGAGACAGGTAGTGGGAAGTCCACACTTGTTCAACACATGAACGCTTTGATTCAACCTCAAACAGGTGAAATCACTATTTATGGAATTAAAATTGATAAAACAACTAAGAAAAACAAAAAGATAAAACTAAACCCACTTCGTCAAAAAGTTGGATTAGTATTCCAGTTCCCAGAATATCAATTATTCGAGGAAACTGTGGAAAAAGATATCATGTTTGGTCCTAAGAACTTCGGTGTATCTGAAGAAGATGCAAAGGCACGAGCGAAAACAGTGATTAATCTAGTAGGACTAGATGAATCATATCTTTCTCGTTCACCATTCAATTTAAGTGGTGGAGAAAAGAAAAGAGTTAGTATTGCGGGAATCTTAGCAATGGAACCAGACATCCTAGTTTTAGATGAACCTACAAGTGGTCTTGACCCTAAAGGTAGAGACAATTTACTAAAACTATTCAAAGAGATTCATAAAGAAGTAGATAATAGTGTTGTAATTATTACACATGATATGAACACAGTTTATAAGTACGCCAAAAGAGTATTAGTGATGAACCAAGGAGAACTTGTATATGATGGTTCTGCTGAGGAATTATTCTTTGAAGGTGATCTAGATAAATGGAATTTAGACCTTCCAGAAATCATTGAAATTACTAGAAAAATTGAATCTAAATTCAATGTCAAATTTGATTCAAGACCTAAGAATGTAGATCAATTATTTGATCTTGTTAAGGAGGTATTGTAATGAATAATATCATTATTGGTCAATACGTCCCAGGAAATAGTTTCTTATATAAAATGGATCCGCGTTCAAAACTGATTGCACTATTCGTTTTCATGATTAGTGTGTTCATTATGAAGAACTTACTTCACTTAGCGATCATGCTGGTGATTGTAATTCTGATTCTTAGAATTGGTGGAATTCAAATTGGTAGAATCTTTAAAGGATTAAAACCAATTATGTTCCTACTAACATTTACATTTATATTTCAATTACTTTTTGTTAAAGGTGAAGAAACTGATCTTCTAGTTAACTCAGACGTAATTGTAGATAGCATTAATATATTCATATTTGTCGGTATGTTCATACTTTGGAGACTATTAAGAAAAGTAATCAAATATAGATTCTTATTATTCGTTTCTTTCTTTGTAGGATCATTCCTGTTATTTATCAATTTCACACCAGGGAATCCACTGTTTGATAATCCATATCAATTAGAAATATATCAACAAGGATTAGAAGGTGCACTGTTTATTATGACTCGTCTTATCGTGATAGTAACAATGTCAACAATCCTAACATTAACAACAAAACCAACAGATCTTAATTTAGGACTTGAAAAGGTATTAAAGCCTTTAAAAATAATTGGAGTTAACACTGAGATAATGGCTATGATAATAGCTATTGCATTACGTTATATTCCAACTCTACTTGATGAAGCAAACAAAATCATGCTTGCTCAGGCAAGTCGTGGTGTCGATTTTAGTGAAGGTAAATTTAAAGATAAAGTTATGCAGATTATTAGTTTATTAGTCCCTATGTTTATTATTAGTTTCAAACGTAGTGACGAATTAGCTGACGCAATGGAAGCAAGGAATTTTGTTCCAGGAAAACGAAGAACAAGAATCCATTTACTTAAGTGGTCTAATGTAGATACAATACTGATTACTGTAAGTCTTCTAACTCTAACAGGAGTAATCGTTACAAGAATCCTCGGATGGTAAAGATGGTTACTGAATTCTTAAATGAACTATCACTAAATCAAACAGAAGAAGCACTCAAAAAACTACACAACGACTTTAAAGGAATAAGATTATTTGATGAAACAGTTCTTACGTCAAAAGTTAACATTATAGAGTATTTCAATACTCATAAAGTAGAAGACTATAGAATTACAAATACAGAAGAATACAACGATTACTTAATCGTTGACGCAATCAAAAACAACACACAGGTTACATACAAGATAAAGATGAAGGAAAATAAGATATATCAAGTATATGAAACAATCAAACTGATTGGAAAAACTCGTGTAAAATGCATTATTTCATATGATGGGTCAACTTTCTCGGGATACCAGAAACAACCAAACGCAACAACAATTCAAGGTGAACTTGAGAAGGCATTATCATCAACCTTAAACGAGGATATCGTTATATATGGTAGTGGTAGAACAGACAAAGGTGTTCATGCATATAACCAAGTAATACACTTTGATACATCTAGTAATATTCCAAGAGAAAAAATGAGAATGGTTATTAGTAAGTATTTAACCAAAGCAATTCAAATCAAAGAATCGTCAAATGTTCACGAAACATTTCATAGTAGATACGATATACGTTCAAAAGAATACGTCTATCATATAAATATGAAAGAGTATGATGTTGTTAAAAGAAACCAAGAATGGTATCCAGGAGAATTTAATCTAGATCTATTCAAAGAGGAGCTACGTTCCTTAATAGGAACACATGATTTTACCTCATTCACAAAAACAACGGATCTCAACACGATAAGAACTATATTCGATATTCGTTTTGAACAAGAAGGTGATGTATTACTAATTTATATCAAAGGAAATGGATTCCTTAGATACATGGTTAGAAATATAGTTGGATATGGAATGAATATAGCTCAAAACAAATCTAAGATATCGCTACTGAGTATTGCAGATAAAAAAGACAATTCATTATTGAATGATATAGCCCCAGCAGGTGGCTTATATATGAACGAGGTGACGTACTATGAATAACGTTATAGTAAAAGACCTAGTATTTGATAAACAACAAATAAAAACCTTATACCTAGATAACAAATGGTATGCATATACCAACAATCTAGATAATCTGTTCAGTGGAATAATCAATTCCACAGAATCACTAGGTGCATATATTGACAATCAACTAATCGGTTTAATAAGAGTCATTAGTGATAAACACACAGTTTGTCATATCCAAGATATTCTAGTATTAGAAGAATACCAAAGATCAGGAATAGGGTCATTACTTATGAACCCAATCCTTGAAAAATACAAACAATGCAGACAAATTATTTTATTAACTGATAACTCTGAAAAGACTCATAATTTCTACAAGAAATTAGGATTTAAACAACATGATAGTACACTCACGACAGGCTTTCAATTTTCGAAATAAAACACCTTAATTAAAAAGGTGTTTTTTTGTTTGTTTTTCATAAATGAACATGTTAGAATTAGTTTGATTTTTAAACAATAGGAGAACAAATATGGAATCTATAAGAGCGTTATACAAAATAGGAAGAGGACCTTCAAGTTCTCACACTATGGGACCAGAAGCAATCTGTAAAGAATTTAAGAATAATCACGATGGTGACAACTATAAGGTAATACTATATGGTTCTTTAAGCCTGACAGGTAAAGGACATTTAACAGATAAAGTAATAAATCATGTACTACGTAATGTAGAAATAATTTTCTCTTCAGATACATTAGAACACCCAAATACAATGGATCTATATTCATATAAAAACAATGAGCAAGTTGGATTTGATAGATATTACTCAATTGGTGGAGGAAGTATTCTACGAAAAGGAGATTCCTTAAAGAATCATCCTCAAGTATATCCCCATAAAAACTTTACTGAAATAAAAGAATACTGTATTCAAAATAATCTTAGATTATTTGAGTATGTTTATCAGTTTGAAGGAGACTCTTTCAAAGAATATCTACAAACAATCTGGGATACAATGAAAGACAGTATCAATACCGGACTACACACAGAAGGTAACCTTCCAGGTAGTTTAGAGGTAGAACGAAAAGCAAGACAATTACTTTACAACCAAAATACAAAAACAAGCAATGAATTGCGCTTAGTATCTGCGTATGCATACGCAGTAAGCGAAATGAATGCAAGTGGTGGGTACGTAGTAACAGCACCAACATGCGGAGCAAGTGGAGTATTACCCGCAGTACTATATTATTTAAGAGACATCTATAAATTTAGTGATCTAAAGATTCTAGATGCTTTGGCTACAGCGGGATTAATCGGGAACATTGTAAAACACAATGCATCTATCAGTGGCGCAGAAGCTGGATGCCAAGCAGAAGTAGGAACAGCGTGTAGTATGGCTGCTGCTGCATATAGTGAATTATTCAATAACTCAATTGACAAAATAGAATACGCTGCAGAGATAGCTTTAGAACATCATCTAGGGTTAACATGTGACCCTGTGAAAGGGTTCGTTCAAGTACCTTGTATTGAACGAAACGCAGTCGGAGCTCATAGAGCGATTAATGCATCTGAATTAGCATTCTTGTTAATGGGTAGTAGAAAGATATCTTTAGATATGGTAATTGAAACAATGAGACAAACTGGACTTGATATCAATGAGAAATATAGAGAGACAAGTATTGGTGGACTAGCAAAACATTATGAATAGAAAGCACATTTATGTGCTTTTTTTATGACAATTAATCTTGAACTAAATATATCATTCTATTTCTATGTTTGATATAATGACAATAAGGTTAAAACAAATACGTATTATGGAGGTTATTATGTCATTACAAGGATTACAAGAAATCATAAAGAATAGTAAATACGATGCAGTACTTTTAACAGGATTAGAAAATCCTGTCGCTGCGAATAATCTAAAATATATTACAGGATATACTGGGTCTTTTGGGTTTAGTGTTGTTACAGCAGAGAAACAGTACTTTATATCTGATTTTAGATACAGAGATCAAGTACAAATAGAATGTCCTGATTTTATCAGTGTTGAGATTGAAGGTAGTTTTATTAAGTCTATTGAATCTGTGTTAGAAAAAGAGAATGTAAAGACTCTTGGATTTGATCAAAAGATAAGATTTAGTGAATATAGTTTATATCAAAAAATGGAAGTTGAACTTGTTCCTTTAGACAATGTTATAGAGACATTAAGAATCAGTAAACAAGACAAAGAGATTGCGTTGCTTAAGAAAGCATGTGAGATTACTGATCAAGCTCTTAAATATGTTATTGATAATGTTGATCTAGTAGGGAAAAAAGAACGAGATGTTGAAGTAATGATTAAATCAAAAATGATGGAGTTAGGTTCTGAAAGAACATGGGACCGTTTCATTGTAGCTAGTGGACCAAGAGGGGCAATGCCTCATGGTATGGCAAGTGATAAAATCATTCAAACTGGAGAGTTTGTAACATTTGATATAGGATGTTTCTATCAAGGGTATTCTTCAGATTTAACTAGAACAGTTGCTATTGGAGATGTAGACCCTAAGATGGTTGAAATCTATAATGTTGTGTATGAAGCACAAACAAAAGCAGTAGAACTAGCAAAAGCTGGTATTACTGGTAAGGAATTAGATTCTGTTTGTAGAGATATTATTACAAAACATGGTTATGGTGAATTCTTTAAACATGGAACAGGTCATGGACTTGGGTTAGATGTACATGAAGCACCACGTGTTTCACAAGCAAATGACAAACCATTAGAACTTGGTGCTTGTGTAACGATAGAACCAGGAATATATATTAAAGACTTAGGTGGAGTTAGAATTGAAGATGATGTCATCCTTACAGAAACTGGATGTATCGTATTGAATGAATTCCCTAAAAAACTTATAAGATTGTAGTTGATACTATGGACATCATCATTTATATTGTATTGATAGGATTGGCAGCTGGAATTGTAAAAGGAGCGAGTGGTTTTGGAAGTAGTTTAGTAGCAATTCCGCTACTGTCTCTTCTTTATACATCTACTGAACCTAGAACAATGATGATTACTGCGAATGTCTTATTAAACGTATTACTCATATACGAAAACAGAACGTACTTCAAAAAAAGTACAATCATAAAGATTATCCCGCTTACTTTAGCAGGTATTGTGTTTACTGCGCTTGGGTTATATGTCAGTGAGCAAATCAGTCCGCAAATCGTTAAATACATTATTGGAGTATTGATTTTCTTTGCGATATTCAATAAAGTATTCACATTTAATATCCATATAAAAGACTCTATCTTAAATAGAATCATCTTTGGTTCATTTAGTGGAATTGGAAATGGGATAGCGAGTGTAGATGGACCTCCTGTTGTTTTATACTTACAAGGTATAGAAGCAAAAAAACAAGAGTTCAAAGGAACGCTTGCGACACACTTCTTAGTAATGGGTATTATCGCTACCATCATGTTAGCCGGATCAAATAGTTATACTCCTGAATTATGGGGGCAAATCGGAATATTGGTTGGTGGACTTGTTGTTGGATTAATAATTGGAATGCTTGTTAGTAAAAGACTAAACGAGCAAAAATTTGAGAAAGTAGTGCTTTTTATACTAATTGGGTTAGGAATTAGCATGTTTTTATAAAAATAAACCTAAAAAGGGACAGATTTGTCCTTTTTTTAATGGGCAGTCTATTATATAATATACGTGGATGGGTTAAGGAAGACCTAGGGATTAAAAAAAGAGACTATTATGGTCTCTTTTTTATGTTGCAGTTACTTTGTCGCTTTTAAGTCTGTATAGATTGATAAAGTATTTCACAATACCGATTGTTATTAATATAAATACATTACATAATACGATTGTAGCACCTGTTGGGAAGTCGAGTTCGTATGATATCCAAAGTCCACCAATAACGCTTAACTCACTAAATAAGATAGCGATACTCACAGTGTTCTTAAAACTCTTACCGACCTTCATTGCCCCAGCAACTGGAATGATCATTAATGATGATACAAGTAATACTCCAACTGTTGCTAAACTGATACTAACTACGACTGCTAGAATTAATGTAGACATGAACTGGAAACGTCTTACTTTGATTCCAAGTAGTTTTGCATATGTTTCATCGAAACTAATCATTACCATTTGTTTATAGAAGATTACTAATAATAATACAACAACAACAGTAGCAACTGTGATGACTCTAACAAAGTTATCATCAACAGTTAAGATTGTTCCAAATAAATAGTTATATAGTTTTAAAGATATACCACCACTAAGTGAAATGAATAATCCAGATAGTGCAGTACCCATACTCATTACAATGGGCATACTGATTTCTTTATAGTTTTGATAATATCCACGAAGTATTTCAATAATGAACGCTCCGATAACACTGAATATCATTGCTAAGTATAATTCATCAGCAATCCATACAAGTCCAAGTACTGTAATTAAGTATGTACCAATACTAAGCCCTGCTAAACTAAAGTGACTTAATGTATCGGCGATGAAGCTAAGTCGTTTGATAACGACAAACGATCCTATTAACGGAGTAACAAACCCAATTAATAAACCAGTAAACAAAGCACGTTGTAGAAATTCATTTTCTATAAGTGCTTTTATAAAGGGATCAGATACGGCTAAGAAATCCATTATTCATCCTCCTTTACTACTTCTTTAAATACACCCTCACCATTGTGTAAACTAATCATATGTGTAAAATTACAATTGGCTTCACGTAAGTTATGTGTAATCAAGATTACAGTGATACCTTCTGCGTTTAATTCATTGATTGCTTTATAGAACGCTGTTACATTCTCTTTATCAACACCGACAGTAGGTTCATCTAAGATTAATAGTTTAGGTTCATTCATTAACGCTCTTGCGATGAATACTCTTTGGAGTTGTCCACCACTTAAGTTATTTATGTTTTCATTTTGGAGTTCTAAGATACCAATTTTATCTAAGACAAGTAATACATCATCTTCAGATAAACTACTGTATCTAGATGCGTTTAATATTTCGTTTACAGTTATCGGAAACTCGTAATTGAAATCATCAAATTTTTGAGGGACATAACCTATGTTTCTAAAGTTCTTATAATCAGTGATATCAATGTCATCCAACAAGATTTTCCCTGAAGGTATTTTATTAATACCAAGCATACATTTTATTAACGTACTTTTACCACTACCATTGTTTCCAACAATCGCTAAAAAATCGCCTGATTTAAGACTGAAGTGAATGTCTTTTAATACAGTACGATAATCATAACCAAATGTTAAATTAGAAACATTAACTCTCATAAGGCACGACCTTTCCAATAATCTACATTTATTATACCATATAATAATTA